>JAGOTU010000040.1:3823-7807 GCA_018061585.1 Minisyncoccota bacterium
CCAAAATGGTTTAAGGGAGTGATCTCGGGAGACAAGTCAGATGGGGCATCTGATTCAAAAGACACACCGGCAGAGCGACCGAAGCTGGTTTCTGACGCGCGAGATGGAGCGCCTGAGCCACAGCCCGAGGAGGAAACGATTGAGGCAATTCGTGCACGACTGGATGAGCAAAGGGAAGTCATGTCAGAGTTCGACAAGATGGCGGGAAAGCTCGCTACCGAGGATGATGCGATCAGGCCCGAAGCACTGGTGTTTGAAATGCAGAAAGGATGGAAACAAGTAGGCGGAGATGTAGGTGATGGGTCAGAAATCGCTCCAGAGTCGGCGCTTGTTCGATTGTATCTTTCGCTATCCGGAAAACCACCCGCCGATTTCGAGAGAAGCTCTAGACCGGACCGTGTGAAGGAGGCTGCGGAGAATGTCATTTCGTGGTCGGTACAGTCACTGCACTCGTACCTCTCAAGACCGGACGTCTGGAAGCGCCCGTCTTTCACAAAAGCGGTATTTGAAGAAATTCGTGAACGCATGCTCATTGGGTCAATGGCTCCACGGAAATAAGTAATCTCCACCATGGAACTTCAGGTCGGTGTAAAAGCATTGCTGAGAAACCCCGAGGACAAATACCTTATTCTGAAGCGATCGATCGAAGTGGTCCCCGGCAAAGGGCTCACCTGGGATATGCCGGGCGGTCGTATCGAACCAGGGTCAACGCTTATGGATAACCTTGCTCGCGAACTCATGGAAGAAACCGGTCTTACACTCTCGGGCGCACCGCGTCTCATTGCCGCTCAAGACTTGATGAAAGTTGCAGAACGACACGTGGTGCGACTTACGTATATCGGCGAGGCAGAAGGCGATGTGCGTCTTTCGCATGAACACACCGACTATAAGTGGCTGCCACTCAAAGAGATCGAGGCATTACCGGATCTGGGTTCGAACTTCCGAAAACTATTCGAGGACGGCACTATCGCGCGAGCCACAGCTTCACAGTAGTTTCGACATTCTTTGCCTGCTTCGGATCGAACCATTCGATATCCCTGTTGCGGTTCCAGTAGCCGGTCTGTTTACGTGCATACCGCCGTATCTCGCTGAGCAGGGTAGTGATGAACTCGTCCTTGGTGATCCTATTCTCCAACAGATCCGCGAGTGAGCGATATTCGAGTCCGAGCTCTCGCATGCGCTTGTACGAAACGCCTTCTCGCTTGAGCTTGCGTGCCTCAGCTACCATTCCTGCTTTCATACGAGCCAATAGACGTACCTTGATCTTCTTTTCCAACACTGTCGCACTCGGCGACACCCCGACCCAGAGTGCGTCGTAGGATGTACTAGAGTCGAACTCTGGTACATTTTTTGGTTTGGATGCGGAAGCGATCTCGATGGCGCGGATGAGGCGGACAGCGTTGTTGCGTTCACTTGGTGTATCCATGGCGCGTGCACGCTTCGGATCTTTCTTCTTAAGCAGTGCAAATAGCTGCGCGGCGGACTTGCCCTCGAGCTTCCTTCGCAGTGCCGGATTCGGCGGAACTTCGGGTAGCTCGATGCGACCGAACAGCGCATCGATATAAAAACCGGTACCACCGACAACGATGGGTAATTTACCGCGCTTGGTGATGTCTACTATCGCGTAGCGCGCGAGTCTGACAAAGTCTCCGGCCGAGAACGTCTTTTTTGGCGAGACGACATCCAGGAGGTGATGCGGAACACCCCACATTTCTTTCTTGGTCACTTTGCCGGTGCCGACATTCAGTCCTTTGTAGACCTGTCGGGAGTCTGCAGAAACAACCTCTCCGTTGAATTTTTTGGCGAGGCGGATGGCGAGCGCGCTTTTGCCCGAGGCGGTCGGTCCTACGATCACTACTGCTTTCATCGCGGCACAGTACAATACTTTGTATGGATAATCACGCAGAAGGAGATAGGGTGCGTACCGTCTTCTTTGATGACGAATGTGAGCTCTGCGAAGGTGCCGTGAAAAAAATAGAGGCGGATATAGATCTGAATACGGTCGGTATGTCTGAAGACTTGCCGAGGTTCATAGACCGCGAGGCACTGAAGCGCGATGTGCATGCCATGGACGAGAACGGGGTGATGCACAAAGGGATCGATGCAATCATCGTGATATTGAGGTGGCATCCGCAAGGGCGCTTTGTTGCCTCGGTACTCGCGCTTCCGGGTATCAAACAGGTAGGGGCGGTTGTGTACCGCATCGTTGCATCAAACCGTCACCGTTGGTTCGGTAAGAAAATGTAGTGCCGGAAGTGGGACTCGGTCAAGCGCTCGTTTTTCGCCGCCGCGAAAAACTCCGCCTGACCACGCTCTGACATCCCCGTCTCCTGACGGGTTCCCAGTCCGAGCCTTCGAGTCCCACTTCCGAGCAACAAAATACAAAAAACGGGACATGTCCCGCCTTATGTATTTTGTGCCGGAAGTGGGACTCGAACCCACAAGCCGTGAGGCGCACGATTTTGAGTCGTGTGCGTATACCAATTCCGCCATTCCGGCTACGCGAGCAAGTCTACGGCTTTTCTGCTCGTAAAACAATGTTGATATCACGGGAATCGGACGGTTTTCTTGAAAATATCGTGATCCGTGGCATAATCGTCGCGGCAACTTCCTATAGGAGAGCGACGATGGAATTCAGGATTCTCGAGAGCGGCGACGAGATTGACGGGTGCATCATCGATGACTTCGGTGAGCCTCGCAAGATCAGCGAGCGTCTCGTGGTGATATTCGCGCGTATGCGCGACGGTACTTACGGCCTGATATTCGTCGAAGACGAGGGCAGCGGCACACCACCGGTGTTCAAGGTCTGGGTGACGAGCAATCAGCGACTGCAAAGGGCACTCAATACGAGCATTGAGTATCCCATAGCAGCCGGCGGCGCTATCGATGAGGTTCGTATCTGGGGCAAAGACGCAACGGGTAATTTTACCGCACTGCTCTACTACGGCCAGAAAAAGAAGCAGGACATGATCGACATATTCAACTACGTCTGAATCATCCACACGAACTGCACATTTTCTACACACGGGCCGCCTCAATGCGGCCCCTTCTTTTTGGGATATAATCGCCGCATGGCAAACGGCATGATGGATTCAATATACTGGGTAGAAGTGGACCGGATCGTTCCGAATCCGTATCAACCGAGAAAGACCTTTGATGAGGCGGCACTCGCATCACTCGCCGAGAGTATCCGGCAGTACGGCGTGCTCCAGCCGCTCACAGTCACCCGCAAAGAAACCGAAAAGCCCGGCGAGGGAATTGCCGTGCACTACGAATTGATCGCAGGGGAGCGCCGTTTGCGCGCGTCCAAGCTCGCCGGGCTCGCGACAGTGCCGGTCGTCATTCGTACGGCCGAGGACACGGACCGAATGAAGCTCGAACTCGCAATAATCGAGAACTTACAGCGCGAGGACCTTAATGCGCTCGATCGTGCCAAGGCATTCAAACAACTCGTTGATCAATTCGGATTGCAGCACAAGGAGATCGGTGCGCGTGTCGGCAAGAGCCGTGAATATGTATCGAATACACTACGCATTCTTGCGCTTCCGGCGGACATGCAGACCGCGCTCGAGCAGGGCGAGATCAGCGAGGGACACACCCGACCGCTCCTGATGTTGACCGACAGGCCGGAAGAGCAGAAAACATTGTTCACCGAGATCGTGATGCGCCGACTCACCGTGCGTGACGCCGAAGCGCTTGCTCGACGCGTAGCGATCGAGAAAGTGCGTCACAAGGCCTTGGTGTCACCGGACCTGATGTCGCTCGAGAAGCAGCTTTCGGAGCGGTTGGGGACGCGCGTCCGTATCGAAAAGAAAGACACCGGCGGCAAACTCCATATCGATTTCTTTTCTCCTGAGGACCTCACGAATCTTTGTATCGCACTCACTGCACAGATGAACACCCCTCAGGCTCCTGTCGCGCCCGTTATTGCACCGGCTGTTATAGCAGCAGCTGTCACCGAGGCGGTCGCGGCACCGGTCGTAG
>JAGOTU010000041.1 GCA_018061585.1 Minisyncoccota bacterium
ATATGAGAAAATTTCCCGCGACAGAGAAGTACTGGTACTTCGGCTACGGCAGCAATATGAATTCGCTGGTGTTCCAGGGGCGCAGGCAGATGCGCCCGACGAAGATCGAGCGCGCTGTACTCAAGGACTACCGACTGGTATTCAATCAGCCGGGTATGCCGTGGCTGGAGCCATCGTTCGCCAATATCGAAGAAGCACTGGGCGAATACATCGAAGGAGTTTTGTACGAGATCACCGGTGCGGAAATGGTCCGGCTCGATATCTCAGAAGGTAACGGGGCATACGATATTGTTACCTCGAACGTAGAAGGCGAGGTGAGCGGGGAGGTGACAGCGCACACATTTGCCACGAAGAATGTGAGCGCTGGGCTGCACCCGTCGCTCCGGTATATGAACCTTCTTATAGAGGGGGCCAAAGAGCACGGCCTTTCGCCCGAATGGATCCAGATGCTGAAGGAGGCCCCGTTCAGCTCCGGGCGTGTGTCGCGTCATCTGTCACCGATCATTATGCGGATCAACCGGTTTTTCTTCACGCTCGGATTGCCGCACCCGTTTCATTGGTGGAAGCGCTACCACATCGCTCGGGCGAAACGACTTGATGGAATGAAATAATTCATCGGTCTCGACTGTATTACAGGAGGCGAAGTCATACCTCTGCCTAAAATCGCTTCGTACATTCGAGTCGGTAAGAACGGGGTATGGATGTTCGTCACAACTTCATATGAACAACATACTATTTGGATCAATAGGCATTTTAATGGTTTCGATCGTGGGACTTGGCTTCGCAGAGGTTAAATATCAGGCGCATGGCGGTAATACCGCTTTTGCCGCAGAACAAGAGATTGCTCCGGACGTGAGTGATGCTTCGCTCGATACGACAGGACTCGGGGGCGCTACCGATACCCAAGTAGAATCGACGAACACTGCAGGCGCAGGAATTTCGCGCGCCGTCGCCAAAGTAACTGCGGCGTACTCCGGACGATGGGATGACGACGATTCTGACGAGGATGCCAAAGAAGACGAAGATGAGGATGAAGATAGCGATGACGATTCGCGCAGCGCGCCCGCGGCAACAGTAGCCACACAGCCTGCTGCTGCAAAGCCCACGAACACGCCACCGGCTCCAACTGCAACTCCTTCAACCGCAGGCACGTACACGATGGCGCAGATCGCCACTCACAATAGCGCCGCCAGTTGTTACTCCGCTATCAGTGGGAATGTATACGATCTTACATCGTTCGTTTCCCAGCATCCCGGTGGTGCGGCTGCGATTAAGTCACTTTGCGGAGTCGATGGTACAGCTGCGTATTCCGGACAGCACGGCTCAAGTAGGCGCCCTGCAAACGAACTCGCAGGGCTCAAGATCGGAGTACTTGTAAACTGATCGCATATGCTTCCGCTCCACATCATTTCGTTCGGATTCGTCCTTGGTGTATCTGCGCTCGCTGACAAAGACGCGTTTTCCTGGATGCGCGGCATTCAAACTACGCTTGACCACAAACGACTTCGCACATACCACTCGCTTGTATGGATCGGACTGATCGCGTTGATCGTGAGCGGGTTCGTTATGTTCTATCCGATGCGCGCATCGCTCTTAGGCGATCTGTTATTCGATATCAAGCTCGTGTTTGTTCTAATCCTCTGTGTAAATGCGTTGGTCATAGGTAGGCTTACGCAGGTTGCAACATTGAGACCCTTTGCCTCGCTCTCCCCACGCGATCGCAATGCACTTATTGCAAGTGGCGCGATCTCCGTATTTGGCTGGGCATGCGCAACGGCGATCGCGTTCTACATGTTCGGTTAACGAATCGCTTTACCCGTTGATGATCGAATCACCAGTCTCGGCTGAGTATTTTAGTTCCATTCAGCACGTGAACTACCGCAAGAGCCCGCGTCCGCGCCGCTACAACGACGAGCTTGGTCACGGCTGATATCCCGATTTGGTCGCTTAAATACTGTGTATTTTGGAGTTGACATGCATTGACAAACGTGTCCAAATCTGATACTATTGCCGGTAGCGTCCGTGGGGACGATATATGGGAGCGACAGGAATGAAGTACGCGCATCTGGCGATGGTCGGCAGCAAACTGTACGACATCGACGAAAGGGACAACATGACGCCAATATACTTCGCACAGCCGACTTCGGGCGGCGGCGGCATGAGCCCTCCGTTCATGAGCGGAGCGGTCGGCACGTCGTTCGGGCCAGTAAGCCCGTACGCGCTGCCGGTCATCGAGACTCGCTATCACTACGATGTGAGCAGCTTCGAAAGCGACTTCTGGCAGTACGGCCAGGTCTCGGGCGGGAACTATCAGTACTCGAACTACTCGATCGACGTGATCAACCAGTATTCGTGGTTCGGAAACACGACCACGTACAACGTCTCGTCCAACTACGGCTACGGCAACTGGACGTCGGCGCCGGGTTACTACGCATCATCTGGCCACAGCGAGCAGAGCGATTACGCGGGGATGCATTCGAACTCGATCTTCGGCACGTCCGACAGCTTCGTGTTCCGAAACAGCGTGAGCGACAATTCGGTGCTGCAGCTCGGTGAACTCGTCTTCGGCAACTCGCACGTCGTGATCCACGAAGGCGCCGGCGTACAGATCGACACGAGCTTCGCGTCGCTCGAAAACTTCGCGTTCCGCGACACCGAGATCAGTACGTCGCACTTCCAGGTCGGCGATTATGCGAGCAATTCCTTTCACTCGACGGTCGTCGGCGGCTCGCAAACCACCTACAACGACATCTGGGGCAACTACGGCCACGGACAAACGGCGTCGCTCGAGGTCCACGACCAGTGGTCGCAGTCGGGCAACGGTTACTACCAGAGCCACACCAGCGACTACTCGAGCCACCAGAGCGATGTCACCGTGATCGGCATGTCAGCCGACATGATAGCCGCGGTGTCGATCGATGACATGAGCTTGCTCTTGGGCATCGGTGGTGGCGGCAAGGGCTAGTCGACCGGCTCCATCTGATCTTTCCCGAAAGGGTACAAATAAAAGGCCGCGAGAAATCGCGGCCTTTTCCTTTTGCGCGCTCATGCAGCGACTTTTGAGATCTCACCGGTAGAAAGCAATTCTTTGCGCAATCTCGATAGGATCGCGCAGTACTTCTTTGCCGGTATCACACCAAGCTGCGCCTTCGGATGAGGACGCTTGTGCACGAGCTTTAGATCACGCGACGCGGCGAGGGCGGCGATCGCTCTGCGGTCCTTGCGAAACCGCGCACGGAGCATCCGCTCGATCAACACTTCGTACTCACGGGAGTTGACCTTGATCGTCTCGCCCCTCCAGCGAACGTCGTTCTTGATAGTGAGATGCCGCACCGTGCGCTTTGCTTTTGCTGCATCTTCCATCAGCGTGATGATGCGTCGATTGTCGTTTGCGGGCAGCATGAGCGTATACATGAACCCGTCGATAGTTCGTACCAAGCATTCATCGAATGAGAACGGCTCGTCTGCGAGCGGGCAGAGAGCCCGTCCTCGCCAATCGCTTTGATCCCGGTGAAGATTCAGAGTCTTTTTCCGAGACATGGCCGCACCTCCTTGCTCGTTGTCCTGCAACACATAGTGACCCACAAATCCCGTACAGCAATCCACAGATTATATGAATAAGTCGCAACAAAAAAACCGGCCGCGGGGATCCGCGGCCGGTCGCATCCATCTGATGCAAAGAACCTATTTCTCCTTGGTCGCGACGGGCGGAGCGGCGATCGCACCGATCTCGTCGATGCGTGCCGCAATTCCGTGGTCCGTCAGTTGACCGGCGGAGAACTGCTCCATCGCAACGCGTGCGCGTAATCGACGAGCCTCCTGTTCGGTTGCGTCGATCGGATTGGCATCGTCTGTCGGAACGATGACTACCTGACCGATGTCCGGAAACCGCCCGCCGTAGCCGATGTTGTTCTGGCGTGTCGGGTTGAAGTGCGTTTCCCCCCTACCGAGCGTTTCGGAGTGCAGTGAACCGAGCGGCCTATCACCAGTAGTGTGCACGCCACCGTCCGGCATCACCTCGTAGACCCTGCCGTGGTCGCTCATCGCGACAAGGAAGAACAGCTTGCTACGGACAAGAATGATGTCTTGATCCGTCCCGGCGACGTTGTTCATGCGCCACCTGATTATCTGCTTCATGTTATCGCTGTCGGTGGGTATCACGAGGCGGGGGACAACTCGCCGCTGAACAGGCCGTCGAAACGATTTGCGAATGCCCGAGAGTCCCTGATGCCGCAATTCAATGGTGACATCGCCGGATTCGCGGATCGCCTTCTGCAGTTTCCAGAGTTCGTGGTTATGCATCGACAACGCGAAGTCCGGGTGAAACAGATGGCCGGAGACGTCATCGACGCCGCCGTGAATACACATCACTTCGCTGGTCTTCGTGTTCTTGAAGAACAGTGCAACTGTTCCGTAGTCGATCTTCATATCCATGATCGCGTTGGTGAGGTCGGCCTCGCGAATGAACGTATACAGGCCGGCACTCGGCGCATCCTTGAGCAGGTACGGTGCGGCTACGTCGAACGATTCCTTGCCCAGCTTCAGATAGCCGGTGCACTGGGTATCAGTCGGGATAGCGGCGATCAGATACAGGCGAGTATTGGCCATCGATGTGTTCCTTCTGGCTGGCAATTCAACGATCGGGGAAGATTGAACCTGTCGCATGTATGCCACAAATTTCGCACCAGGTCAAAACAAGCCGAAAACATATAGCGCCACGAAATCTGCTGTCTGTTCAGCTACAGGGTTGTTACATTGCCCGAGGAAGCCCTCTATATAGAGGGTTCGATTTTTGACTCAACTATAGAGAAATAGAGAGAAAAGTAGAAAGGGAATCAGATGTCACTCCGGCGATTCTATTGCGACCATTGGCCGCATGTCGAAAGCTGTTTCAACGTCGAGACCTCGCGCACGCTGAATTCCGAGGAGCTTGAGAAGCTTATCGGATTATTGAAGCCGATGCGGGGAGGCGTTCGTGATGTCTCGCGCATCCTTCCGCACCGTGCTCTCGAGATCGGGCCGCGTATCACGTACGCGTCTCCGGCCTCAAGTAACATGGTGTCGGTCTGCCGCGCGATCGGACTCGAGGCGGTAACGCGCATCGAGGAATCCCGTCGCTTCGACCTGGCGCAAACGACACGCGAGAAAATTCTTGCGAATCATCGCGACAAGATGACGCAGATGGTCTATGAGCACCCGCTCGAAACGTTCGATGTGCCGCATGTGCCGACACTCGTGCAAACGATCCCTGCCCTCGCGGAGGGGATCAGTGCACTCCAGGCGTTCGAGGCAATGCACAAGCTCGGTATCGATCCGGAGTACATGCAGTACTACTATCAGCTCGTGCTCAAGATGAGACGCGATTTTACGGATGTCGAACTGTTCCAGCTCGCGAATGCGAACTCGGATCACAGCCGGCATCTGTTCTGGCGCGCTCTCCTCCTGATCGACGGCGTTCCGATGCCGGCGAGTCTGATGGAGGTCGTGCAGCGTCCGTGGAAGAACAATCGCGGCAACTCACTTATCGCGTTCCGCGATAATGCAGGCTGTATCTTAGGTCACCGTGCGCGCGACATGAACTGGGAAATTCCCGGGGCTCCGTCGCGCTACGTCGATATCGATATCACGCTGCACATCATCTTTACGGCAGAGAGCCATAACTTTCCGACGCTTGTCGCTCCCTATCAGGGTGCGACGACAGGACCGGGGGGTCGCATCCGAGACAACAATGCGTTCGGTCGCGGTGCGCGCTTTAGTGCCGGTACTACCGGCTACTTTACGGGCAACCTCCATATTCCTGGTTACCAGATCCCGGGCGAGGTCGTGGGCGGCGATGTGAATCCTCGCTACACGACGCCACTCAAGTTTCTGGTAGACGGAAGTAACGGTGCGTCGGACTATGCGAATCTGATCGGGGAACCGTTCCTTGTCGGATTTCGCCGGACCTTCGGACAGATGGTCGACGGTATGCGAGCAGAAGCCCGCAAGGGAGTGCTCTTTACCGGCGGCGTCGGATTCACCGACTCGCGTCACGTCGAAAAAGAAGAGGCGCAGATCGGCTGGCTCGTTATAGGGCTCGGCGGACCGGCGTACCCCATCGGATTCGGCGGTGGCGCGGCATCGAGCGGAACTGCGGGTAGCGAAGAGGGCGACCTCAACGCGGTTCAGCGCGGGGATCCGAAGATGGAGAACGCGGTCAATCGTGTGCTTCGTTCGTGTGTGTCACTTGGTGAATACAACATCATCAAGGTCATTCATGATCAGGGCGCCGGCGGACCGGCGAATGTGCTCACTGAGCTTGTCGAAAAGCTCGGCGCAAAACTGTATCTGAAGAATATCGTGATGGGCGACAAAACGATGTCGGCCGCACAAGTGTGGATCTGCGAATACCAGGAGCGCTACGGCATCCTGATCGATCCTGCGGATCTTACGATACTGCAGATGTTCGCCGCGCGCGAAGGAGTGAACTGCGAAGTCGTGGGTGAAGTCACGGGAGACGGTCAGATCGAGGTCTATGATTCTGACACGACCACGTGCGTGAACCTGACGCTTCGCGACGTGCTCACCGATCTTCCGCGTCAGACGCGGGAACTCGTGCGGGTGAGGCGTGTGCTGCATCCGTTCGTGATCCCAAAGGACCTGGAGATCGATCAGGCGTTCGATCTTGTGTCCGCGCTTCCGAGCGTGGGCAGCAAGGCGGACCTCGTGTATCAGATCGACGGAACGGTCGGCGGGCGTACGGTCATGGGCTCATGCCAGGGCCCGCTCTTTCTCCCGGTGGGAGACTGCGGTGTGGTCAAGAGCTCGCTCCAGAGCACGACAGGTGCGGCTACAGCGATCGGTGAGCAGCCAATTGTGGGGCTTATCGATGCAGGAGCCGGAGCGCGCATGTCGGTCGCCGAATCGCTCACAAATCTTGTGGGCGGTGCGGTATCCACGCTCGAGAACGTCAACTTTCAGGCGAACTGGATGTGGGCGGTCAAAGTACCGGGCGAAGGTGCGCGACTGTGGGATGCCGCGAATGCGTTCGCCGAATTCGCAGAAGCGATCGGCGTCCGGTCTGTAGGCGGCAAAGACTCATCGTCGATGTCGACCGAAGTATCCGGCCAGCTCGCGGTAACGCCGGGGCAACTCGTTGCGAGCTCATTCTCGGATGTGCCGAACATCGAGAGCGTGGTGTCGCAGTACTTCAAGTCTGCGAACTCCGTGATCGGATACCTCGACCTCGGGCTGGGAAAGATGCGTATGGGCGGCTCCGCGCTTGCTCAGGCATTGAATCAGCTCGGCGACGAGTGTCCGGATATCCAACCGTCGCACTTCAAGGATGCGTGGAACGCGATGCATTCATTGGTCGCGAACCGCACGATCACCAGCGTGCACGATGTGAGCGACGGCGGTCTGTACACGACCATCGTCGAGATGTGCCTCGCGGGCAACCGTGGTGCCGACATCTTTCTTCCGGAAGTTCATCCGATCCGATTTCTGTTCAATCAGGAGCTCGGCTGGGTAATGGAAATTCCGCAGAGGAATCTGCAGGCGGTACGTAAAGTAATGCGACCGTTCGGCAAGCACTTTCACGAACTCGGCGTGACCCAGGCGAAAGCCAAGGTCGCGTTCAAGGACCGCTCGGTGCGGATCATGGACGGCAAATTGATCCTGAGCGATGCGGTAC
>JAGOTU010000042.1 GCA_018061585.1 Minisyncoccota bacterium
CATCAACGGTATCCTGCAACAATTTTATGATCCCCCAAATTGAAACCATTACGAAAATAGTAATGATCCCGTACATCATAAACTTCAAGCCGTCACTCTTGGCCGTGGCACCATCGCCAAACATGTAGCGAATAACCCCCCAGAAAAAGGCAACGATCGCGAGCAAAACAAGGAGTCCAATCGCTCCGTTGAGTAGCTGCATCACAGTACCCATTGTTCCTTCCAACCCTCGACCTTGTGCGAGTACCGAACTAGGTAGCGCAATGGCGGTGAGAAAAAGGCCTGCGCGTGTAATAACGGATTTCATGTAATTGAATTTATGAGTATGCAATCAATCGTATCCCCGCGCGGACTTATTACAAGCACATCGCGGGGACAGCTCATTCCGCGTTCAGCCACGCCACCGCCTCCCCCTGCCTTGCGACGGCAAATGAATTTTCTGTGACCGAGTCCCCGTACGCGCATGACAAAGGCGACCATTACAGTCGCCTTTTTCTCAACGCTTTTTTCGTCCCCGTTTCGATCGGCGTGCTGCATTGCGGGCATTTCGGACTGCGGTTTGAATTTCCCGCAAAGTCATCGCGGGGTTCAAGTTAAATCGACCACCGTCGTCGTACGCAAACGTTGTACCGCCAAGATTGCCTTCGTTGTCGTTCGCCTGACGCAGAAGGCCAATAGCATAACGTGCGCATGACTCTTTTATTCTCCTTTCCTTGATCTTAGCTCGATCAAAAAAATCCTGCATAAGCTGCATAGCGGTACGCAATCGTGGAACGCGACACGCATTTTTGTAACTTTGCGAGAATTTACGGATATCATCCGTAGTCCAGTCTGAGAGCCTTCCTTGCCTCTGCTGCGATAATCCCATAGGCCTGCACTCCTTTTCCTGCAGGACTATATCGGTATGTATGGAATCCGTCCAACACACGAGCGCTTGATCGAGCCTCCTCTTACCCCCGCGCTGCTGCCCGGACCGCCAGAAACGTCTCTCTTTGACACGACATCTCATATGTTGTTTACTCCAGCCAGTCTATACCGTTCAATCTAGAAAAAGGGGCTCTCATGCAGCGATCGAAAACCGGATTCCTCGTTCTGCTCGTAAAGTTGGGACCGAAACTATTCCCGATCCTCGTCAAAATGCAGGAAGTCCTCATTACCGCAGTAAAATCGCTTTTCGGAGTGAAAACTGTCGGCCTCGTGGGCAGCGTCGGTCTCTACACCTATCTCTTCACGTGGCAGATGGCGGTCGCCCTTGTCGCATTCATCGGGATCCACGAGTACGGACATCTATGGGCCATGCATCGCTGCGGGATCAAAACAAAAGGAATGTTCTTCATTCCTGGTTTTGGTGCAGTCGCCGTCGCAGAAGAGCGATTCGGCAGTGCCCGCAACGAGGCATACATCGCGATCATGGGTCCGATCTTCGGGTTCGTATTCTTTGTCATTCCGATGGTCATCGTCTTCTTGCAGACTCGTAATCCGCTCTGGGCAGCGATCGCCGCAATTACGGCGTTCATCAACCTCGTGAATCTGTTTCCGATTCTCCCGCTCGATGGCGGCCGAATACTCAAAGCGCTGTCCTATTCGAAAAACCAGGGGATCTCGCTCACGATCCTTGTGGTCGTTTCATCGGTCTCGGTAATTCTCGGCACGTATGCGGGATTCTCACTGCTCGCGTACATGGCAGTGATCGGGATGTTCGAGGCTGCAATCGATTTCGGCATCAGGGAGCGCATCAAAAGCTTCCTGACGACAGCCGTCCGTATTGCGATCGCCGTCGGAATCGTACTCTTGTGCCAGTATTTCCTGTCCGAGTTCGGAAAATACTGGGAAGATGCAAAAGGGCACTCTTCCGTCTACTGGCTGCTATTCATCGGTGCGGGCGTTCTCGGCGCGGCCGCGTTCATCATCTACGACATCAAGTCGCAGACATATGACGAGGGGCGGTCGATCTTTCTGTACCCCGTTGCCGTCTGCCAAGAGCTGTGGCGCGGGATCAAAGAAGTTGCCAGTCTGCGCGCGCATGACATCAAGCCGATCGAGAACTACGAACCCCTCTCAAGAGGAGGCAAGACGTGGTACGCACTTGTATTCACTTCTGTCACGATCGTTCATATGATCGTGATCTACGAACTCGCTCGCATACCCGGCGCTGAACTTGCAAAAGAACTCTTGAAATAACGTCCAGCTCTGTCTCAAACGTAACGCCGCCCCTCCCGGGCGGCGTTTTTGTATCTATTTCACTTGATCTCAGCTGCTCATAATCACAAGGTCGGCAGGAGGTCAGATTAACACCATCATTACTCCGCGTTCAACCACGCCACTGCCTCCTCTTTCGTCTGAAAAAACGACAGATTGTCGCGACCAGAGAACGACGTCACAATATTTGCCGCCGCGGTCAACGCATCTCCGACGCCATAGAGTGCACTCTTTTCAATGTAGGATTTATTCGCACGCATCAGCTCCGACAGTATCGAGAGTGCTTCGGGCACATACGTCCCAGAAAAACCAGTGATGTCGATCAGTGACTTAAATTTCGCGTTTCGCTTTTGATACTCCCCGTACACGACAAGTTTTGCTGTGGCTACTTCTTTGCGAAGTTCATCGATATTCTCCGATGTCACCGAGCCCGTAAGGCGGGTATACAGCATGCCCTCCGGAGTTACCGTGAGGTCTATGATGGTGTTGTGCGGACTCATGGCACGCGTGGTACGTATCTTATCTGAACTGCACGTTACTGAACCCTTCAGCGTTACTCGTGTCAGTCGCGTTCTGGCTATCGATCCCGAACGTGCTAAGGATGAGCGTAAGTATGCCGCCAACCGAGACCATCACGAACATGCCCACGATACCCCAGAGCATGTGCTGCTTTCCATCGGTCGCGATCTCCCCCTCTTTGGAATTCCACAGGAACGTGACGAGCCCCCACATGAACAGGAAGAACCCGCCGGCGAACACCAATAGAATGATAGGTCTGATGATCAAATCATTCAGCCTTTCCATTATTTGCGCTGTTGCCTGCATATGCCCGCGAAAAGTAAGCGAGCTTAGAATGAGCGGATACCGTCAGGGGTGATGGATGTGTTCTGCGTAACGCCGAATGTGTTCTGGAGGAGTCGGATGATGCCCCATATCGAGACCATCACGAAGATAGCGATAACGCCGTAGAACATGAGCTTAAGACCCTCTGACTTGTCTTCGCCGCCACCCGAGAAGAGGTACTTGATCAAGCCCCAGAAGAACGCGAGGATCGCGACGAGGATAAGGAGACCAACCAAGCCGTTCAAGATGCGGTTCGCGAGAGCAAGGGTACCCAAGAGGCCCTGTGCTGCGGTCTGCTGAGCGGCTACGATCGAAGGGACAGCAACGAACATGATGGTCGCTGCAGTGGATGTCAACTGAATAAGCTTTCCGCGCATAAAAATTAGAAAATATCGTTAGTACTAGTACTCCAATCGTATCCCGTGTGAGCACGAGTACAAGGCCATAAAACGACAAATGTGGATAGCCCGGCTCGAGACTCAACGAGCAAAAAACATCTAGTGATGCTCTTCTTCCTCGCCTCCGCTATTCATCAAATTCGTTCCTACGAAATACACCACGATCGCTGCAACGACGGCCCCGATAGCCATCATCGATACTGCCATATGTGTTTGCACGAACTGTGCCACCCCTAGGAGCACTACCATCACGAACAGTATTGCCACCCCCCACTGCATCATCTCGATGGCTTCGTCACGATAGGTCGGCCATGTCCCCAAGCGCACATACCACAGCCCAAGTCCTGCCACCATCAGGAGGATCGACATCACGAGCATGAGCCCCACGACTATATTGAACAGCGCGATGACAGTGGAAAGATCCATACGTTACTCGAACGTGATGTTCGATCCATTATTGCGGGAATTCGCATTTTGAGCCGATTGACCGCCGAGCGAATTAGCGCCCCCACCCGCTCCTGATCCGAAAAGTGTTTGCTGTAGGAGGTTCAGGATGCCCCAGATCGAAACCATCACGAACAAAATAATGACCCCCCATACCAGGAATTGTCTGAGGGCTCCGCTGCCACGCTCACCTGCTTTCATCATGTTGTATGCGGCTCCGTACAAGAATGCGACGAGTGCCGCCGCCACCAAGACACCGGTTGCGGTGTTCAAGAGGTCCACGATCTGCTCCACGAGATCGCGTAGTGTGCGTGCCACCTCGGCGTTGGCGACGAACGGCACCACGAGAATGACCGCAGGTAATGCTTTGAGCAGCGTTTTCATACTACTGGGTCAATTCCGCGATCGTGCCGCCGATAAGCGAAGCGAACACCCACGCACCAAGAATAAGAATGGCGCCTATGACCACATATACAAAATTTGTCTTTGCCTTGGCGAGCTGTTCCTGATTACCCTGAGCGAGCACGAACAAAAAGCCGGAGTACACAATGAACAATGTGATGATCGGAAGCGCGACCATCACCATCACCTTGAGCGCTCCCGAAATGAACTGCGGAATACTGCTGTAATTACTGTTGAGCGGATTCCTGAGTCCCTGCTGAGTACCCTGTGCATCCGCGAGCGTGATCATACAAAGCGCGAGCGTGACTGCCGCGATCACATGAGCACCGATGAGTCGAAGTGAGATCATTGTATCTGTTGTGCGTTCTTCATCTGATTATACCCGTCGAGCATTGCCGATATCTCCTGGTCTGCGCGCTGCACAGCTTCGCCAAGAAGCAGCGACCCGGAGACCGTGTCTTCAATCATAGCGCGGAAAATTTCGCTCGTGCGCACAGGATTCGGATCGCTCCACGAACGCACCAGTATCGCCTGCTTGTTAAAGTCATTGAGGTCAGACGTGAACGGACGCGAGAGCACGTCGCGACGCGCTGAGGGCAAATTCAGCATCGTAGAAATTGCGAGCGCGGTCTCCGGAGCGGCCAGCTTGTAGGCCACCTGGCGCGCACCAAGTGCATTCTTGCTCGTGCGCGGAATGGCGAATGCATAAGTATGTCCGGCGTTGATCGCCGTCGGCGCAGAGCGTCGCTGCGGCACACCGGAGACCGCGAAGTTCAGGTTCGGATTCGCTGCCTTGATGAGATTCTTTTCGCTCGAAAGTCCTACATACAGCGCCAAATCCCCTGCAATGAATGCTTTTCGCGCTTCGGGGAGCGATGCATTCCATGAATAGCCCGGTTTCGACGGGTCGGCGAATTCCGTGTAGAACCTGAGTGCCGCGAGCGATGACTGGGCCACTTCGCGCTGCGATGGCGCAAGCTCTGACTGAAGCACACCGTCGTTGTCTCGTGCCGTGATCTGTCCACCGGCTTGCATCACGAGCATCGAAAGGATCTCCTTCGCATTGTTCACGTTGCGGTAGAGACCGAACGGGATAGTCGCTTTGATGATGGTGCCCGTCTCCGTGCGCTTCGTGATCTTTTGCGCCATATCCTGCACCTCGTCCCAATAGAGCGGCGCACGAGCGTATCCGGCCGTGTTCAGCATGTCTTTGTTCCAATAGAGCACCAGCGGATCGATTAGTATCGGGATTGCCAAAATATTGTCAGGCGTTATGAATGGCGCTGTAGCGTCAGAGAAACGTGTTTCAAAATCGGTCCGCGGCAATTCCGTGAACGCGATCGGTATAACGCGCTGCTCCTGAGATAGTGCGTAGTCCTGACGGAGAATGAACAGATCCGGTCCCTGACCGCTCGCAAGGGCATCAGTAATGCTCGTCAAGTACGAATCAGCATCCTTTTGCACATAACTTACACCGAGCATACTGGAATCGAGGTCTGCGGCAGTGCGCAGCATGTCGGTGAACTGATTCCCGTCGAATGTGCCCCAGATCACCACGTTGCCGATGGTGTTGCTGTTGCCGCGACCGACTGCAAGCGCAAAGATAAGCACGCCCGCGATTGCGCACGCGCCGAACACGGCCAGCAATATAACCTGAAACATGGACATGCCGCCGGACTTCATACGTGTATGGGTTTTTTGCCGATTAATCCGTAGTGATGCGCTCCCGCGTCGAATTCGCGTACAAGTTCAAAACCAGCGTTCTTGAGATACTTGATCGCCGCCTCTTTCTTGACCACATCCTGCTTCTGCGGCCCGAGCCCCCCGAATGATTCGCTCCAGTCGACGATCGCAACGAGGCCGTTCGGTTTGAGTATTCGGAATGCCTCCGCGAGCGGAATGTCCTTATCCTCAAGCTGAAACAGTAAATTTGAAATGAGTACGCGATCCACGTGATCGGCAACGATCTTTGAGCCATGCGGACGCTCCAGATCGCCCCACACGGTTTCCACATTCGTATATCCGCGTTTATGCGAATCGTTCTTGATGCGGCGCAAGAGATCCTGCTGCACGTCGATTGCGTACACATGTCCCGCATGCGCGAGTCGCTCCGCCATTAAATGCACATAGGCACCGCTTCCGCTTCCAAAATCTGCGACGACCATACCGGGTTCAATTCCGAGCGCGCCGACATTTCTCGGTGGATGCGCAAAATTCGCCGTCTGATGCGGATTCGTCATTACACATAAGTATACCGCGCAGTATCTGTGCGGTTACGTTTTTGGCCTCGACGTGTGGATGCAAAAAAATCAGCGCGCCGTGAGGCGCGCTGCAGAATCAACTTGCAAGACCGAGAGTCGGGAAATCCGCACGTAATCGCGAAACCCTCGCCCGAAGAAACGCCGAACGGAGCGCATGAACGTGACAAGACGCGGCTCGTACGGATGATCGTTTTCCTCGAGCCACTCCTTCAGGGTCACATACCCTTCCGAGCGGAAAGAGTAGCGATCCCAGTAGATCGCCGATTCATCGATCCGATCGCGACGCGCGACGAGACTCAAGAGCACGTACGCCTCGTCATAGCGCGCCGCAAGCCGAACGAGCCGCAGCATTTCCCGTGGATCACGCGGTGCTATTATTGTTCCCGCGTTGATATCGAGGAACGAATGACGCTTCGGCGGCCGCGAATGACTAAACGCCAAACCCTTCCGCGTTGCTTTATCGCGAAACGCACGGGCGATATTCTGATCTGATTGACCCATCGGGTCCTCCCTCGTTACACCGTTAAAACTGTACCAAACGGGCACGTGCGCGCAATGCAAGACTATGCGTCCTTGCCGTCATCGTCCTGCGCCTCGAACACAACGAACGATGCAACTGTGTCGGTGTCGCGCATTTTCATAACGCGCACGCCCTGTGTCGCACGCGACAGTGTCGGAATCTCATCGAGTCCGGTGCGGATCGTCTGCGACTTCTTCGACATCGCGACCAATTCACCGCCACCCTTCACGAGTACGTAGCCGCCGACGAGTTGTTTTGTCTTTGCTGTGATCGACATCGTCTTGATACCTGAGCCGCCTCGGCCCTGTGTCTTGTATTCATCAAGGCTCGTCTTTTTGCCGTATCCGGTCGAAGAGATAACGAGGAGCTCCGCATCCTTTGAGCCCTTCGGAATAACGCCGGCACCCACAATGGAATCACCCGAGCCGAGCTTCATCCCGCGTACGCCCGCTGCCTGTCGGCCCATTTCGCGCACGTCATCCGCCGCAAAGCGGATCGACTGGCCCTTGGCGGTCACAA
>JAGOTU010000043.1 GCA_018061585.1 Minisyncoccota bacterium
GTTTCGACTATGCCTATAATCCGGATTCATGGCAAGTGCCGTGTATTCCTGATAGAGTGCCTCTATTAATGGGGTGGCGGGCAGATAGGCAGCATGAGGAAACATCCTCATACTGAAATCTGGCCGTCACATAAAATTGCAGATTTTTTAGCGAGATGCGAGGCGCGGAGATGTGAGGAGCGAGCCGTACTAAACGTACGGTGAGGTCCGAACAGAGGCTCCGCAACGAAGCAGGTCGCCAAAAATATGAAATTTATTATGGAAAAGAAAGTGTATTCCCTCGAGGTCGGGGGCAAAACGTTAACAGCAGAATTTAACGACTGGGCAGACCAGGCGTCTGGCTCGGTACTCATGCGCTACGGCAATTCCGCCGTGCTCGCAACGGCCGTCATGGGAAGTCGCGAGAGCAACCTCGATTACTTCCCGCTCTCCGTCGAGTACGAGGAGAAATTCTATGCCGCCGGCGCGATCCTAGGTTCGCGCTTCATGCGCCGAGAAGGACGACCGTCCGAAGAAGCCGTGCTCTCAGGTCGTATCGTCGACCGAACCATCCGCCCGCTCTTTCCAAAGGGTCTGAAGCGCGACGTGCAGGTGATCATCACTGTCCTCTCGATCGAGGAGCATGATACCGATGTGCTCGCGGTGAACGCAGCGTCACTCGCTATCGCAACCTCACATATTCCGTGGAACGGACCGGTTTCTGCCATGCGTCTCGAACTCGCCGACGACGGCACGTTCATCGTGAAGCCGAGCTACAAGGAGCGCGAGGCGGAGGGTGTTCGTATGGATCTCCTCGCCTGCGGCAAGGACGGTCTCATCAATATGATCGAGATCGGAGCCAACGAAGTCACCGAAGCAACTCTGGAGAAGGCGCTCGCAAAGGCGAGTGAGGAGATCGAAAAGATTCAGGCATGGCAGCAGTCGATCATTGCAGAGCGCGGTAAGGAGAAGTTCAACTTCGTGAAGCCGGAAGACGCAGAGGTAGCCGGCGTTATCGAATCGATGTGGAAATCCTACCTCGTTCCAAAGATCGCAGCGTACAACGGCATGCTCGACAAAGAGGCATTCAATACGCTGAAGTCCGAATGGATGGCGCACGTGCTCGCAACGCTCCCCGACGCACAGCCGGGTAAGATCGACGCGCTCTACGAACACAAAATGGATGAATACGTGCACGATCTCGCCATCAAAGACGGCAAGCGTGTTGATGGTCGTGCAATGGACGAGATCCGTCCGCTCTATTCGGAGGTCGCAACATTGAGCCCCGTCGTACACGGCTCGGGACTCTTTTACCGAGGAGCAACTCACGTACTCGCCGCGCTCACACTCGGTGGACCTGGCGACGCGCAGCTCATCGACACCATCGAATACCAGGAGGCGAAGAAGAGCTTCATGCTGCACTACAACTTCCCCCCGTTTAGCGTTGGCGAAACCGGACGCATGGGCGGCACGAACCGCCGCATGATCGGACACGGCGCACTTGCCGAAAAGGCATTGCGTGCAGTGCTCCCGTCAAAGGAAATCTTCCCGTACACGATCCGCATCGTTGCCGAATCTCTTGCATCGAATGGTTCAACATCAATGGCCTCAACATGTGCCGGCACACTCGCGCTCATGGATGCCGGCGTGCCGATCACGCGCCCTGTCGCAGGTATCGCGATGGGCATGATGTCGAATGCAAAAGCAGGGGAATATCGTGTACTCACCGACATCCAAGGACCGGAAGATCACCACGGCGACATGGACTTTAAGGTCGCAGGCACCTCAGAGGGCGTGACCGCAGTACAGATGGACGTAAAAGTGGAGGGCGTACCGCTCGATGTACTCGGTCGTGCTTTCGCTCAGGCAAAGAAGGCCCGCATGCAGATCCTCGATGTGATCACGGAAGCCATCCCCGAGCCGCGTGCAGATATATCTCCGCGTGCCCCGAAGATCCTTACCACCCATGTGAAAACCGACCAGATCGGCCTCGTCATCGGGCCGGGCGGAAAAACGATCAATGGCATCAAGGACCGCACGAAATGCGACGACATCACGATCGAGGAAGACGGTACGATCTTCATCACCGGTCGCGACGGCTCTGCAGAGCTCGCAATGAAAGAGATCAACGACCTCACTCGCGAATTCATGGTGGGCGACCGTTTCGAGGGACAGGTGGTGCGCATGATGGACTTCGGTGCATTCGTGAAGATCTCGCCGAATCAGGACGGTCTCGTCCATGTGTCAGAGGTCGCACCGTTCCGCATCGGAAATATTTCCGAAGCACTACAGATCGGAGATGTTGTTCCTGTCGTACTGAAGGAAATAGACGAGAAAGGACGCTATAATCTCTCCATCAAAGCCGCTGATCCGGAGTGGGCTGCACGAAAGGGCCTCACACCGTCACAGGGCGATGGTCGCGATCATGGCCGACGAGAAAACAGGGAACGACGCATCTAACAAAAAACCGAATACGGTGGTTCAAACAGGCGCGCCGGGCAAACCCGTCGCGCCTGTTCCGTCACCAGATCACCCTCCCGTCTCGCACATCATGCCTCGATCCGAGGTTATTCCCACCGAACCGGTCGTCGTACCACCCGGGCCTCCGGTCTCCAACATCATGCCGGACGCTCCGGAGACAAAGATCGAGCTCACGCTCGCGCCGCAGGCTCCGGTCACTCCCATCGACATTCCACCGGCGCCATCCCTTGCGACACCCTCGGCACCGATAGTGCCCCCCGTGCCACCCGCTCCGAAACCGCCGGAGATCGATACGGTCGCCGACGACGTCGGACTTGTCATACCCGGAGCGCACTCAAAGCCGCCGGATCGTGTGGGTACTGCAGATCGAGACATGCAAAAAATACTGCAGGGGATCAAGTTGCCGGAAAAACGAGCGTACACCGCCTCCGGCGATAAAAAGGCGGTCGTACCCGATCTCCAGTCGATCGAAGACCAGAAACTGAATGACGTACTCGCGGCGAATATAACGGAGAATTCCACAACAGGTGGCGCTCCGGTCTCGATCCCGAATCAGAATCACACAGTGCCCGCTCAGGCGGTATTCCACGAAGAGATGCATGTTGCGTCCGTTCATACGCTCAAACAAGATCTGCAACAGGTCGTACAGGAACAAAAAATGTCGGTCGTAAAGGCCGTCGCACTTGAACAGGAGAAGCGCCAGCAACAGCAGCACATGATAGATCAAGAACCACCACGCCCGCCGAGTCGCGCGCCCATGATCCTGTTCACCGTACTTTTGTTCGTCGTGCTCGGTATGGGGGCGCTCGCTGCGGTGTATTACATCGCAGTCGTGCAATCGGCACCGGGTCCTGTTGAGAATAATACGTCGCTTGTGTTCGCGGAGCAGACAGTACCGTTCCGGCTCACCCAGGATTCACCGACATCGCTCAGAACCCAGCTCGCACAAACACGGACATCGAGCGGTACGCTCGGTTCGCTCTTGCATATCGTACCGATCGTCCCCGTCGTGGATGCAACCGGTAAACAATCAGAGCGTGCGGCTACGCTCTCAGAATTCTTTGCATCGATCGGTGTTGAGCCGCCGGAAAATCTTATGCGCGCACTCGGCGACGAATTCTTCCTTGGAATACACACGGTAGACAAGAATGCTCCAATATTCGTGATCAAGGTCTCCTCGTACGACCGCGCGTTCGACGGCATGCTCACGTGGGAGCGCACACTCAACGGCGATCTCGCTCCGCTCTTTACCGCGGTGCCGCGATTGATCATGGGGCCCGACGGGATTCAGGTGCAGCGGCCATTCACCGATCTCGTCATGCGAAACTACGACGTGCGTGCCATCAAGGATGATGAGGGTGTGATCCAGCTGTACTATTCGTTCCCAACACGCGATCTTCTTATCATTGCAGAGAGCCCATATACTTTTACAGAGATACTGAGTCGCCTCCAGGCAGGCCGACGGCTCTAGCGACTTCACTCGAAATTTTGATTTGAGCGGGGTATACTCTCGGCATGAATAAAATTTCACAGGCCGAATTAGAAGAACTGCGAGAAGTGCTCGAGGTCGACAAAGCGAACCTCGAGGAGGAGCTCTCTGCACACGGTCGCGTGCAAACCGATACCGGTGACTGGCAGGGAGCCTCTGTCGGATTCGAAGGAGAGGAGAGTGATCCGAACGATGTAGCCGACCAGATAGAAGAGCTCGCGACCAACGTGCCGCTTGTTGAGGAACTCGAAGACCGACATCTCGATGTAACCGAAGCCCTCGAAAAGATGGACGAAGGTGTGTACGGTCTCTGCGAGGTCTGCAGCGAGCCGATCCCGCTCGATCGCCTCAAGGCAAACCCGAGCGCCCGAACCGACATGGAACACGCCGAGGAAGTTTAAGGTTCAGTTGTTCATACGTTTTTGTATACCCCGCATTCGTGCGGGGTATACTTTTGAGCGTGACCAGGCGAGAGATCGAATCCGGGTTCGCACGCGTATTCGGCGCACAGCCGGCGCTTCCAAGCGCGCATCTCGTCTCCGTTGAATGTGATATCATCCGCGGCCTTCACGCTTTCACGATCGTCGGCCTTCCCGACAAAGCCGTCGAAGAAGCAAAAGATCGTATCGCCGCTGCGATCAAGAATGCGGATGGTGAGTTCGAATCTCCGAAGCGCAGCAACAAGAAGATCGTCTTTTCGCTCGCACCCGCTGAACTTAAAAAGGAAGGTGCGGTCTTCGACCTACCGCTCGCGCTTTCATATCTGCTTGCATCCGAGCAGCTTGCTTTTGATCCAGCCGAAAAAATGTTCGCCGGTGAACTTGCGCTTGATGGCGCGGTTCGCCCGATCCGCGGCACACTCTCGATCGCACTATGTGCGCGAGACAACGGATTCACAGAGCTCTATGTGCCGGAGGCCGATTGCGAAGAAGCGTCGCTCGTTTCAGGTATTACGATCTTTCCGGTGAAATCGTTCTCGGAACTCGTTGCCCACCTCTCGTCACTTCCGTTTGCTATCGCTCCATACAAGAGGCTTTCACGGACAAATGCACACGAAGAATCGTCCGTTTCACTGAGCGACATACGCGGACAGGAGAGTGCGAAACGCGGGCTCGAGATCGCAGCTGCAGGCCGGCACAACATCGCACTCTACGGACCACCGGGTACTGGGAAGACAATGCTCGCGCGAACCGCGGTCGCACTCCTTCCCGACCTTTCAGAGGACGAAGTCATCGAGGTTACCGCGATTCATTCGTATGCGGGGGCTGCGCGCGGCGCCGTTACACGACCCCCGTTCCGCTCGCCGCATCACACTTCTTCGTACGCATCCCTCATCGGCGGCGGAGCGATCCCTCGCCCCGGTGAAGTAACCCTCGCTCACCGCGGCCTCCTGTTCCTCGATGAATTTCCGGAGTTTCACCGCGACGTCGTGAACGCGCTTCGTGAACCGCTTGAAGATTCGCAGGTCAGCGTTGCACGCGCACGCGGGAGCGCCACATTCCCCGCGAATTTTATGCTCGTTGCCGCGCTCAACCCGTGTCCGTGCGGACGCTACGGAAGTCGCGACTGTACGTGCATGCCGCACGCCATCGAGAAATATCGTCGCAAGATCTCGGGACCGGTCGCGGATCGGATCGATATGTGGGTCCAGGTAGGCGATATGCCTCCCGAAGCGCTCGCCATAAAAAAGAAACAGGAGGCTGATGATCAGACCGAGCGCGCCCGAGAACGCATATCGAACGCGCGCACCCGCCAGCAAGAACGATTCTCGAATTCAAAGGGAATTACCACCAACGCCGATATGCGCCCGAAAGAGATCGAGTCGCTTGCGAATCTTTCGACAAAGGCCGAGGAGACGCTTATGCAGGCGGCGCGCACGATGAAGCTTTCCGCGCGCGGATACCATCGCACGATCAAGCTTGCCCGCACCATCGCAGATTTAGGAGGCAGTGACACGATCGAGCCAGCACACATGCTCGAGGCGCTCCAATATCGTCAGAGGGATTTGTAGGATCAGGAGTTCGAATTATTTCAGTGTATTGAGTGGCACCTTCAGATACCGAACACCATTGGTTTCGGGTTGAGGCAGCTCACCGGCTCGCATATTTACTTGGAGCGAGGGAATGATGAGCTTCGGCATACCGAGCTCCTTATCGCGCTCTGTACGCACACCTACGAATGCCCCCTTTTCAACACCGAGACGAACATGAACGTTCGAGCGCTTCTGTTCTCCGACGGTTGTTTCCCATGTGTATTCACTGCGTCCTTCCGGCAAGTAATCGTGACACATGAACATCCTGGTCTCATCAGGGAGGGCGAATAATTTTTGAACAGATTCATAGAGCACCTCCGCACTTCCACCGGGGAAGTCACACCGAGCCGAGCCGTAGTCCGGCATGAAGAGCGTATCGCCGACAAAGACGGTATCGCCGATGACGTAGCTCACGTCAGCGGGAGTGTGTCCCGGGGTGAATATGACGCGCGCAGGAATGGTGCCGATCTCGAATGTGTCACCGTCCTTCCAAAGCCGATCAAACTGGCTCCCGTCGCGTGCAAACTCGGTGCCTGCATTGAATATCTTTCCGAATGTTTCCTGAACGCCAAGAATGTTCTCGCCGATCGCAAGTTTGCCGCCAACCTTCTGCTGCACGTACGGAGCAGCCGAGAGATGGTCGGCGTGGACATGCGTTTCAAGTATCCAATCAACTGTGAGGCCATGCTCATGTACGTACGCAATCACACTGTCGGCACTTTCGTAGGATATGTGTCCTGCAGCCGCATCGAAATCCATAACGCTGTCGATGATCGCGGCACGCCGTGTGGCGGGATCAGCCACCACGTGTGTAACAGTATTCGTTGCCCGATCAAAGAACGATGCAACCTCCGGCCTGACTGATTCTGAGTGGATGTGCATAGATTAGTTATACGATCGGTAATCCGTTTGCGCGCCATGCAGACGTGCCGCCTGCAACGTTCGTGGCTGCAACGTTCTTTGGAATCAATGCCGCAACAGCGGAAGAGCTCCTCCCGCCTGACTGACAAATTACGTACACTTCTGAAAACTTCTTTAATTCATCTACATGCTGACCCAGTGACGGGAGCGGGTAATTTACTGCCCCCCGAGCATGACCGGAGGCAAACTCATCCGGGCTACGTACATCGATGAGTAACGCACCCTCCTTGCGCGCCCTACGATCTGCCTCTGCAACGGTAACCGACGGCACTGAAGTGAAAAATCCCATAATGATAGTTTGTTTACGTATATAAGAGTTAGGCTTTTATAAGAGAGCGCACGTCCTCGAGGAGCGCCTTGTCCTTCACGGTCACATTCCCGTAGATCTTTGATCCTAGAAATTCACTGATACACGTCGCGCGCACACTATCGAGCGACCGGCTCGCGGCCAAGAGTGTGCGCGCCGCTTTACCGCA
>JAGOTU010000044.1 GCA_018061585.1 Minisyncoccota bacterium
AAAGACGCGACATCCACACGTCGGATCGTCGTTCTGGTGAATCGCAACAGTGCGTCGGCTTCAGAAATTCTCGCGGGCGCTCTGCAGGATTACAAAGTCGCAAAAGTGATAGGGGAGCAGTCGTTCGGTAAGGGGTCAGTGCAGACGCTCATCGATATCGGCTCGATCGGGACGCTCAAAGTGACAGTCGCCAGGTGGTATACCCCCAGCGGACGTAACATCTCTCACCAAGGGATCTCGCCCGATATCACAGTTGATCTGAAGGACCCCAAACACGCGAGCTCAACCGATCCGTACATGGATGCCGCCGTCGAGACACTCCTAGATGATTCGGAGTGGAAATAGGTGACGTATACTGAACGGTATGTCGGTACGACAATTCTTGCTCTATATTACGAATAACGAGGCCACGTCGCGTCACGAGGAAGCGTTTGATATCGGATTTTTTATTATCAATACCGCGGCGTTGATTGGCGGAGGTATCTATCTTGCATATATCGGACAGTGGGAGTGGCTGCCGTTCTTGCTCATTGAGTACACGTGGGCGGTCGATACGATACGTCACAATCGTTAATAGATAATGTAATTGATCATGTATATGGAGAAAATAAAGATAGAGAACCACACCTTCTCCGGAGGGCTCTGGTTCGCGGGCTGGATGTTTACGATCGGGTTCCTTCACCTCTCATTTTGGAAAGGGGTACTTGCGATCATTGTGTGGCCGTACTACATCGGCGTATATTTTGCGTCTCTTTCGAGTTAGTTCACAGGGATCTCAAAGAATAGATTTTCATTTCCGATGGCGGGTTTTGTAAAATCTGCCCATCGTATCGATCGTGGCTGGAACCACATAACGGCAAGTTCGCCGTCCATTTTGCCCGCCGGCAAGAGTCCGACGCGTTGCGCTGCGAGAACATTCATGAGATCTGTCACGTGCGCATTCTGATCCTCCGAGCTGACGAGCTCAGACGCGACACCGCTCAGCTGAAGCGTCTGCGGAATATCCTGCCGTCCGACGACGAATGCCGCCTGAGGATGCGCACTGATCGCATGGAACTTGCGACTATCGCGCTTGGTCAAGAAGTAAATGTTAAATGAATCATCGCACACGTAGTACACAACGGAAGCGATGGGGGTGTAGTCTTTTGCTACGGTCGCGAGCACGCCGGCCGAATGTGATCTTAAAAAAGTAAGGGCCTCCGCACGTACTGTAGGGTCTATTGTCATGTCCCCGAGTATAGCATTTGATAGCAATGGCATGTATGACACGAGGGACTACACGATATATACTGTCCGTATGAATGATCGAGCACCGCTTACGAGCACGATGAATGAATGGACAAGCGTGCGTCACTACTATGGCGATATCGTTCGTATAATATTCGTTATTTGCGCGGTCGTTGTTGGGTTGTTGGCACCGCTCAGCGGCAGTGTAGCTGTAGGCACGATCATTGGGATGCCGATCGTGCTGGTTCTGGTGGTGCTCGCGGGATTCACGAATCCGCACAGTAGATCGATCATGATCCTCGATACGATCGCTGCGACTCTCGGGGTGTTACTAGCCGAGATCTTTGCTGTCGTCTCGTATCAAAGTGGTGAAATGTTGATCTTCCTCACATTCGAAGCGCTGAGCTTTATGCTGCTTGTGGCGCTCTACTTCAGTGCAAAAAATGTGCGTGCAGCAATGATGGGGAAAATAGGCAAGATCGACGGGGTTGGCGAATTCGACGAGGACAACAGCGCATAGGCGGGATAATTCTCGACGCCCGGCTTGTCTCGTTCTAAAGAAGCGGGGTATCATCGCTTGCATACATGAAGCACTACTACAGCCTGCTCGACGCGGTGCGGTTCTTTGCCGCATTTTGGGTCATGAACTTTCATTATTTTTTGAGCGCCGACCCCGTGCCGCAATTGCACTGGTATCGCTTCGGCAACTTGGGCGTGCAGCTATTCTTTATCATTAGCGGATTCGTGATAGTCCATTCCTTAAAGGGGAAAACGCTGAAAGAATTCGCGACCGGCAGATTCTGGCGGCTGTTTCCGCTCTTTTGGGTTCTCTGTACGGTCACATATGCGCTCACGATCTTTCTGCCGGATGTTCGCTATGCGTTGCATTTTGGCGATTACATACGCACCATGACCATGCTCGGTGACGTGTTCAACGGGATAACAGGTCCTACCGCTCTCATCGATCCGTCGTACTGGACGCTCACGGTCGAGCTCATTTTTTATGCAGGCATTGCGCTGTTCGTGAAAGCGGCAGGACATCGGAACATCCGATACTTTCTACTGGCATGGCTCGTCGTGAGTGCAACAGCATTCCTATTCCATGTCGACGAGAATTTCTACGTAAAATTATTACTCGTGCGTCACGCGTCCTATTTCGTTTTCGGAAGCGCACTCGCGCTCATTGTGGGTAAAGAAGCGGTCGGGAGATCGGAGCGGCTGATAGACTGGAGTCTCCTTTTTACAAGTGCACTATACGCCACATATATCCATACGCGCTCATTGCCAGCGTACGCGATCCCGAATCCCAATGACGCGTTCGTTATTTCGCTCTTACATGTCGGGTTCTTCCTGTGCATACCGTTACTAGTCTACCTATCCGGATATGTCACACACGCACGCATCCTGCAAGTGCTCGCGATCCTGGGAGGGCTCACGTATCCGCTGTATCTGTTACACCAACGTATAGGAAATATGATGATCGATCTATTGACGAGCATATCTCCGGTATCTTGGTTCACGCTTGTCATCTGTTTTGAGATAGTGATCATCGGAGTCGCGTACTTCGTGTATGTGTATGAGAAAAAGATGCGCAGCTGGATCCTCAAGAGAATGGGCTCTTGATATGAGCAGTGGATGAAGTCGCTCATGAACCCTTCATGTTCAATACTGTAGCGTTACAGTAATGAACAAAACCACATCTGTCGTCGGAGGTATTATCATCATTCTACTCGCCGTCGTTATTTACATGCTCGCAGTACGTGCGCCGGATAGCACCATTATTAATGCAGCTGCGACCACAACACCGAACGGAGAAGTAACTGGTACGGATGCGGTCGTCGTAGCAGACAACGAAGATGTCCCCGGCAGCGCGCCGGATGCAACGACGAACGCTGCGTACGCGTCCACTGATACGACTTCTGTCGTGACAGGTACAGTCAACCCGAACGGTGCTGCTACAACATACTGGTACGAATACGGAGTTGGAACTGCGCTTGGTAAACAGTCACCGACCCAAAACGTTGGATCAGGACGCACCGCAACACTCGCTCCGGGATATATCACGGGACTTACGAAGAGCACCACATACAATTACCGTCTCGTTGCACAGAATCAGTACGGCAAGAGCACCGGACCGACACTCACCTTGCGCACGTCATCGGAAAGCGCGCCTGTAGCCGGTACCATCCCGACCGCAAAGACATTTCCTGCTAACGAAATAACGAAGGCGTCCGCTACGCTCCGTGGTGAAGTGAATCCGAACAAAGGTACTACGCAATATTGGTTCGAATACGGCCGCACGAACCGTCTCGGCAACACCACGGCGTTCGTTTCCGTTGGTAACGGCAGCGCATCCATTGTTGCAACTGCGGAGCCGAAGTTGAATTCCAACACCACCTACTACTTCCGCATCAATGCACAGAACGAGTACGGTACGGTGAACGGCGCCATCATGTCGTTCAAGACATCGCGCTAGTTCTCAGAGAATTCATCGTTCCTTTGCGCAAAGTGATGTACACTCGGACGCATCGGGTCGACACCAGGTCTTACTCAAAACTAATCAAACACTCCTATGAACTCAACCGATCAAGAGATCGCCGACAAGAAGGCGCTCGACGAGAAGACCGCCGCTGAAGCGACCGCCCCGGTCGAAGCAGCAGCACCGGTCGCCGAGACTCCGGCAGAGACTCCGGCTCCGACTGACGCACCGGCCGCGTAAGCGACCGGGCAAAAAAGAACCCCGCCACGTGCGGGGTTCTTTTTGTATCGCTCGCGAATTCAGCGAATAGGTATAGACTGACCTCGTGAATACAACCCTCGGGGTAAAAGACCCATTGGGTGACTTGAAAGACGGTCACGTGCTCGCTCGGGCGATCATCGATACCATCCGCGAGCCGCTTATTGTACTCGACGGCGATCTCCGCATTATTGCCGCGAGCGGCTCTTTTTTTAAGAAATTCGCTCTTTCGCATGATGGCACCTACGACACCATGTTCTACGACCTCGGGAACGGGGAGTGGAATATTCCGGCGCTTCGTATTTTGCTAGAGCAGATCATTCCGGAGCATACGGTGGTAGAGGACTACGAGGTGACGCACGAATTTCTCCGGCTGGGGCGTCGAACGATGCTTGTGAATGCCCGTGAGATCAGATTTGAAGAAGGCAAGAAAAAGATGCTCCTGCTTTCCATTCACGATGTCACGGAGCAGCGTCTGATCGAAGCCGACCTTGCGAAGCTGGCTTCACAAAAAACGATCATGCTGGCAGAAATGCGTCATCGCATCGCCAATAGTCTGCAACTCATTGCCAGTATTCTCATGCTTAAAGCTGTGACTGTTGCGTCCGCAGAAGCCCGCGCCCATCTGGAAGACGCGCACAGTCGTATTGTTTCGATCTCTAACGTGCAGCGACACCTGGATCCCATGGACACCATCTCGGATCATGTCGAGATCGCTCCCTATCTGGTGGCGCTCTGCAAAAGCTTGGAGGATTCAATGATCGGGGGCAGGAAGCCCATTGAGCTCATGGTGAAGGCGGGTCCGGGTAACGGTACGTCTGACGAGGCAGTCAGTATCGGATTGCTAACGACAGAGCTCGTCATCAATGCGCTTAAATATGCATTCCCGTCCGGAGAGGGAAAGATCGTTGTTTCGTTCAGCTCAGCCGGGCATTCATGGAGTCTGTCGATCAAAGACAATGGGATCGGTTACGTGCCTCAGGCGGATAAACATGGACTCGGTACCAGTATTGTCCAGTCACTCGCGACACAGCTTGATGCGGTACTGACTGTCAACAGCGGATCACATGGAACGGAGGTGCTGCTGGTCTGCAGTTCGACCTGAGCTGCCGGAGACATAGGGCGGCAAACCTTGTACAATTTCCGCATGAGCGAGAAAATATTGACCGTTTCGGTCGACGAACAGGGCGAGCTCCATTCCTCTCTCACAGGTTCAATTCCGAATGAGAAGGTGCCGCAATTGGAGCAAGAAATAGCAGAGGCGAAAGCGCTCATCCGCGAGGCGTATCAGCGGCGTAATATCGAATTCCGCTCACTTATCGACCTCACACAATTCGAAGGCACATACGCACCCAAAGCGATCGCAGTCCTTGCCGCATACATGAAAGCGAATAAGCCGTTCGTATTCAGGAGCGCGGCGTTCGGTGGTGGCGACATGACGAACCTTGCTGCGAATATCGTTGCAACGATGGCAGGGCGAGACAATCTCGCGTTCTTTAAAACACGGGAACAGGCAGAGGAGTGGCTCGCAAAGATCGATGCTCCCGTTGTGAGCGGTGTGTTACCACGCGACACAACGCCTACGCAGTAAACAGGTCCTTTTCAATATGCTGAGCGCCGAATCCGATCCCGATGAATCGTGCGGGGATCGCCTGCAAGAACGGAAACCAACTGAGTAGGCGCATAGGGAGCGGTACGTGCGTTTCTCCTCGCTTTCGCAAAAAAGGAATAAGTACACGATCCTGCAATATCGATTGAACACGCTGCATTTTGCGCACCGCACGCTCGCGACGGTTTTGCACCTCGCACAGGTCGTCTCGTGTCGGAATACCGCGCCTGAATGCGCGTATGAGCACGTTACCAGCAGCCACAGCGTCGTGAATGGCCACATTGATCCCGACGCCTCCCATGGGAGACATCGTGTGTGCACTGTCGCCTATGCAGAGTAGACCTTCTTTGTGCCACTCCCGGGCGTGATCAAGTCCGACGCTTAAGAGCTTGACCTCGTCCCACGACTGAAGTTTATCGGCGGAAGGTGCTATGAACGGAGCCAGTTTTTTTATATCCGCTATGAATTGTGGAAGCCCCGCCTGCTTCATGCTATCGAGCTTTCCTTTCTCTATAAGCCACCCGCACTGCCAGTAATCACCTCGATCGAGTGTTACCATCACTTTTCCGTCGTTCATGATCCCGAACGATTCTTCAGGGTCCGTTCCGCGTGCTGCAAGTTTGAACCACAGGACGTCGAACGGAACCGCGAGTGTCTCCATATCAAGCTGTGCCTTTTCCCGGATCGTAGAATGTCGTCCGTCGCATCCGATGACAAGCTCGGCGCGAATATCGAACTGCTCTTCCTTGTGCTTCGCTCGGACTCCAACGGCACGGCCGTGCTCCCATATGATGTCGGTCGCTTCGGTTTCCATATGCAGATGGAATGACGGATACTGCGCGGCTTCTTTTGCAAGGAAATTCAGAAAATCCCATTGCGGAAGGAATGCGATATACGGCTCGCGGACATGGAGTCGGCTGAAATCAGCGAGGGGGTAGAGTCCGCCACCGACTCGCCCGATCATCCTTCGGGTCTTATTGTGCGGAACTTTCAGAAAGTCTTCCAATATCCCAAGTTCGTGCAAAATTTCCATAGACGATGGGTGAATGGTGTCTCCACGAAAATCGCGGAAGAAGTCCGGCCATTTTTCGAGAACATGCACTTCTACACCCGCTCGCGCAAGCATGTAACCGAGCATCATTCCGGCCGGTCCGCCGCCCGCGATCACACAGCGCGTCTGTATGTTTTCCATAGCACTATTATATCCTGCAAAAGGTTATAATCCCGGGATGAAAATTGTAGTAGTCGGGGCGGGAGCAGCGGGCATCTTGGCGGCGCGCGAACTCACGCGCGCGGGACACGATGTCATTGTGCTCGAGGCGCGCGACCGTATCGGCGGGCGCATCTTTCCGCAGTCCGTCGAGGAATTCGGATACGAGGCAATGGGAGGTGCGGAATTCGTTCACGGCGCTGCGCCTATTACGCGAGGGATAATCGAGGAAGCGGGTCTGACCCTGCAACAAGGAACGGAATGGTGGAATGTGTACGACGGTGAGCCTTCGACACGAAATATATGGGAGGGCAGCATGCCGCAACTCGAGCAGCGATTGGATGAGTTGGAAGCCGACATGACCGTCGCTGATTTTCTCGACACATATTTTCCGGCGCCCGGGCATGACGAGGTTCGCGAGTTCGCAACACGGTGGACGCAGTCATACGATGCCGGTGAGATCACGCGTGCAAGTGCGAAGTCCATGGGCCATGAAATGATCCATGATCGCGAGCATTCTCAGTACAGTCTGAAAGAGGGGTACGGTGCTCTCCTCGCGCATCTCATGAAGGACATCAAAGCGGAG
>JAGOTU010000045.1 GCA_018061585.1 Minisyncoccota bacterium
CGCCGCTAGCGCAGCCGGGATCGATGCGGTCGCGCTTACGAAGACACGACGGACCACGATACTGCCGTTCAACTCGACGCAGAAATTCTCTGTGACGAGTGATTCCAAGACGAAACGCCTTGTGATATTGGGAGCGCCTGATGTGCTTCTGCAGCGATCAGATGTGTCGAAGGACGACTACATCACCATTGAGGCAATGATCCAGAAACTGAGCAACGAAGGAAAGCGGTTGGTCGGCGTGGCACACATGGAACGCCCGGGAAAGAAAAAAGTCGACGCCGATTCTGTTACCGGTCTTGATTTTTCCGGTCTCATTGTGTTGTACGATCCGATCCGTCCGGAAGCGAAGGATGCGGTCTCGCGTATAGAGCGTAAGGGTGCGCGCGTTGTGATGCTCACGGGCGATCTGAAGGGGACTGCTATCTCCATCGCCCGCGAGCTTGGTTGGGACGTGAGTGAAGCGAATGTAATGACGGGTGAAGAGATCAGACAGCTCTCCGATCCAGAGCTTGAGGCGCGTCTACCGCTCATTAAGATCTGTGCTCGCGTCACGCCCGAAGACAAGCTACGCATCGGAAAAATGTTTCAGGCGCGAGGGGAAGTCGTTGCCATGACCGGCGACGGAGTGAACGATGCACCCTCGCTGAAGGCGGTCAACATCGGCATAGCTCTCGGCTCGGGGACCGATGTTGCTAAGAGTGCAGCGGATCTCGTGCTTCTCGACGACAACTTCGAAACGATCGTGCTCGCTATCGAAGAAGGCAGGCGCATCATTTCCTCTATCCGAAAATCGTTCGTGTATCTGATGTCGAACAGTCTCGACGAGGTGTTCCTGATAGGCGGGTCGCTCATCATGGGACTCCCGCTTCCACTTTCAGCGATCCAGATCATCTGGGTGAACTTCTTCACAGGATCATTGCCGGCACTTGCGTTCGCCTTTGAAGAGAATCGTGATGTCGGGCGCGAAAAAACACAGGGCGCGATATTTAACACTGAGGTCCGATACATCACGTTCGGCGTCGGTATGCTGACATCGTTCCTCTTGTTCGTTCTGTATTCCGGGATGCTGAATTTCGGCGTACCTCTCGATATCGCACGCACTGTGCTGTTTCTGTGCTTCGCAGGGTACATCCTGTTCGTCTCATTTTCGTTCAAGAGTCTGCATGCGCCTCTATTTTCGTATCCCTTATTCGATAATCGCGTATTGAACTGGGGTGTGGGTATTGCACTCGCGCTCCTCTGTTCATCGATGCTGATACCGGGGCTCCGCGACATATTGCACATCGTGTCCATTTCGTGGCTATGGACCTTTGCCGTAATAGGCTGGATCGCTTTCAATATGACGCTCGTCGAGGGGGCTAAGTGGCTCTTGCGCACCCTCCACCGGTAGGTCGTCCGATTCACACGGTACAAGGCCGAGGTGTATACTGCTCATATGAAGGGGATGACAGCCCAACACTATTTCTTGCTCGCGCTCCTCGCCGGGGCTGCATGGGTTGCGTTCCTGGTGGTAAAGCCATTCTTTTCGGCGCTTGCACTCGGTGCTGTTTTTGCAGTCGTTCTGCAACCTGTCTACCGGCGTATTCGCTCGTATGTTCGCGGCAAAGAGTCACTTGCCGCGCTTTCGACCGTTGGTGTGAGCATAATCATCGTGCTCATACCGATCATATTCGTATCATTGCAGTTGCTCAAAGAGGCGCAGGCACTCTACGGTTCACTCAATGATACCGATACTCAACGCGTATTTTCGCAGTGGGTTACAGCGAACGGGGCAAAGGTGGACACATATGTTCCAAATGCGTCGCAGTCGTTGCGAGAGATCTCGGCCAGCTTCGACGATTACGCACGCGCTGCAGCTTCGTGGATCGTTCTCAATATCGGTGCGGCATTCTCATCGATCGCATCTCTATTCCTCAACCTGTTCATCTTTTTTGTGACGCTCTATTATCTGCTTCGTGACGGTGGGCGATTGAAGCGATACCTTATCGAACTTTCACCGCTCAATGATAGTGACGATGAGCACATCGTGCACAAACTTGAGGTCGCTGTGAATTCGGTGGTGAAAGGTAAGCTCGCGATAGCGGTTATACAAGGTGTGCTGGCCGGGATCGGTCTCGCTATCTTCGGTGTACCGAATCCCGTTGTATGGGGACTTGTCGCGATCGTGGTCTCACTTATTCCGCCTATCGGCACTGCTCTTGTTTTGTTTCCGGCGATCATGTATCTCGTGATCGCGGGTGAGCTCCCGTCCGCTGGCGGCCTTACTCTGTGGGCGGTCGGCGTTAGTGTCATCGACAACGTGATCGGCCCCCGTCTCATCGGAGACGGCATGCAGATACACCCGTTGTTGGTACTCCTCTCGGTGCTCGGAGGCCTCGCACTCTTCGGTCCGGTCGGGCTCTTCTTGGGGCCGCTCTCCATCGCTCTGTTACTGGCTTTGTTGTCGCTCCATACCATAATCGCACCCGAAAGCAGTAAGAAAACCCTTCCTCCGGTGTCATAGGTATATGCAGGAATCACGCATACAGAGGTGGTTTGCTTTTATTGCCGTACTTTTCGTCATTGCCGCAGCCGTTTTTATTATGATACGTCCGGCTTCTGAAAAGCCGACCATCGGCGAGAATATCGTGGAAACTCCAAAACTCAATCAATTCGTGAACGCAAAATACGGTATTGAGTTCTCCTACCCGGAAGGCTACGTCCTTACCGAGCATGATGTGGGTAATACCGCAGAGCGAGATCATCACGCGATCGTGATCATGCGCGCGGAAGACGCGACGAACCTACCCGAGGCAGGCGAGGGTCCAACTTCTATAACGATCGATATTTACGGCAACAATATAGACAAGCAGACCGTGGAACGGTTCATTCACAACACGTCTGCCTCCAACTTTAAGCTGTCCATTGATGAAAAAATTGCGACCACGACCGTGGCCGGCGAGCAAGCACTTAGTTACACCTGGGACGGTCTATACCGAGGTGACAGTACCGTGCTCGCTCACAAGGACAACATATTCATGTTCAGCGTGACGTATATGGACACGGCGGCGATCATACGCGACGATTTTGCGTACATGCTCTCGACGGTACGATTTCAGTAGACATTGCCCATCCATGGCTATCCACGGCCATCCTTGCGTCTCTGTGCGGGCAGCGGTACACTTATTACTTAGGACACCTAACTAATGAAGATGGCCCACAACTCAGGCGGATCGACGATATATGGTGAACTTTCAGGGCTGTTCTTCGAGACGCGCCAGATCATCCGGCAAAGTCTGCCGGGAACAAAGCAGTCCGACCCGAATGCGTGGTTACGACTGCAAACGATCCGGTTCATAGAAACCGCCGATAAACCGACCATGCACGACGTGGCGGCATATCTGCGTGTAAAGGCTCCGTCGGCAACGTCGCTCGTGTCGCATCTTGTGTCACAGGGACTTATCGCACGACGCACAGGTCTCGACAGGCGTGAGGTGATCTTATCCGTCACGCCGGCGGGCAAAAAAGCGTTAAAAGCGTATGGGGAGCAGTCAGAGAAAATGATGCGAAACACCTTTTCGACACTGGACGAGTCCGAAGTCGGTTCTTTGTGTAGTCTCTTAAAAAAACTAGTCCGCTCGCACAAGCGAGGAATTTAATTACAGTTACTATTTGCGTATGAACACCATGCTTACCCGTATCCGTGCAGCATTCGATTCGATCCTTCGACGCCTTCGACGGTACGGCTGGAAAAAGAATGCAACTGGGGCGGTATTTGCCCTCGCTGTCGTATTCGGTCTTTCAATGGCGCTTGGCGGTACTCCGGAAACGGTTCAAACGGTTGTCGCCGCGCGCGAGGTGCAGGTAAAAAGCATCGCAGAGCTTTCGTCGGACCAGCCGATGCTCTCAATTGTCGGCACAGTCTCGTCCAAGTCAGAGGCGACCGTGCGCGCTGAGAAATCGGGACAGGTGGTCAGTGTGAATCGGGGGCTCGGCGACAGTGTCGCAGCGGGTACGGTCGTAGCATCCATTGAGAATGCTTCGGAGAACGCAGCGGTACTTTCCGCGCAGGGTGCGGTTGATGCTGCGCAAGCAGCGCTTGCAAAGATCTCCGGCGGAACGCGAGACGAGCAAAAAGCGATCCTGCAGTCATCCGTCGAGACATCCCAGAGCGGTTACATCTCTGCACAATCGACCGCGGTCAACGTGCTACTGAGCACCTACGCGTCATTAGATAGCGCCGTCCGCGGTACCGTGGATAGTATGTTCTCGAATCCGGATACATATAATCCGAAGTTCAGTGTGCAAAGCCCGGATTCTCAGCTCATCACCAACATCAACAATGCGCGTGTTTCTATGGGACCGATCCTAGAGCGTCAAGCGGCACTTTCTAGAACGATCAATACAGGTGCTGATCTCGATGCGGAGCTCGACACGGTGGAAGGCGAGCTACGTGCGGTCCGTGCATTCTTTGACCAGATCATCCGTGCACTGAACTCCGGCATTCCATCTCAGGCGGTATCGACTGAGTTGATCGCCACGTACCAGGCGAGCGCGATCAGCGCGCGCGCAGCAATAAATACTCAGCTCTCTGCTGTCTCGGGCGCTAAAGAGAATCTTGCCGCACGACGACAGGGGATCACCGTCGCACAGAAGAACCTTGAGCAGGGAGTGACCGGCGGACAGAAAGAAGATGTTGCAGGCGCGCAGGCGGGACTGAAGCAGGCGCAGGGTGCACTTGCGGCCGCACGAGCGAACCTGGAAAAGAGCTACATCCGCGCACCTATTTCCGGCACCATCAATTCATTCTCGCTTAAACGAGGCGATTACGTGGGACAATCATCACCGGTACTCACAGTGGCGAATAACGGCGCACTCGAAGTCCTTGCGTTCGTGACCGAGAATGACGCACGAGACATCGCCGTCGGCAGTAAAGTATCAATTGAAGGCGGCGTGACCGGCGTTGTCACGCGTGTTGCTCCTGCGCTGGATCCTATTACAAAGAAGATCGAGGTCCGCATCGGAGTGAACGCCAATGACTCGCTCATCAACGGGCAATCGGTCATCGTCGGGATCACTCGGGCGAATGCTCGCATTGCCTCGAAGATCACCAAGATCACGGTTCCGATCGCAGCTATTAAGATCGGTTCCGACAAGACCGTCGTGTTCACCGTGGGGGAAGACAGTAAGCTTATCGCCCACGAGATAACAGTAGGGGCGCTGCTTGGTGATCGCGTGATCATCGCGGATGGCGCTACTGCCGATATGCAGATAGTGACCGACGCGCGAGGACTTCGGGAGGGACAGACGGTGACAATCCAATAAATACATATGCTCCCGCTTTGGAAGTTTTTTATCGAACGGCGTCAGTTCACGATACTGGTGATCATGGCCCTCACGTTGTGGGGCTCTGTTGCTGCGTTCCAGATCACAAAAGAATCCACGCCGGATGTCTCCATTCCGGTCGGCATCGTTCAGATCGTCATGCCGGGAGCATCGCCGGAAGACGTAGAGCGACTCGTAACGAACAAGGTAGAAGAACGGCTCGCGAATCTTCCGGACATGAGCACGCTCACATCGAATTCCCGCGAGAGCCTTTCGGTGGTCGTGGTGGAATTCACCGCGAGTGCGGACTTGGATAAATCGATCCAGAAACTCAAGGACGAAGTCGATAAGGTCGTTCCGGAGCTGCCGGAAGAGGCGACGACTCCTGTCGTAAGCGACGTGAATCTCTCCGATCAGCCGATACAGCTGATCTCTGTCTCAGCCGATCTTCCTCCTGCGCAGTTCGCGGAGCTCGGTGAGTCATTGCAGCGCGATCTCCAAGCGGTCAAAGGCGTGAATCGTATCGATGTGTCCGGTACGCGCGACCGCGAGATCCAGGTGGTCGTGCGAAAAGAGGACATCGCGCGCCTCAATATTTCGCTTTCGCAAATAGTTTCCGCGATCGCTGCATCGAACGCATCGCTTCCCATCGGTTCAATTACTGTTAATGATGTCTCGTACTCGATCGATTTCAAGGGAAGTATCGACTCATCGGCGGATATTGGAGACATTGCCATCTTGAACGTAGGCGGGCAGGTTGTGTACGTTCGGGATATCGCGGATGTGACCGACGGCGTTGTAGAGGCTCGTTCGTATGCGCGCATATCGCTCGTTGGAGAACCGTCTGAGCAAGCGATGACGCTCTACGTGTTCAAAGTGCGCGGTAATGACATCACGACCGTTACAAAGGCGGTGAAGGCTCGGCTGACCGAACTACAGCAGCCTGGACGATTGCTCGATGGGAGCAACGTCGTGGTTTCATACGACTCTTCGGAGGAGATCAGTAAGAGCTTGAAGGAGCTCACGCGCGTAGGTTTGGAAACAGTTGCGCTCATTATGCTCGTGCTCTTGGCGACGATAGGTTGGCGCGAGGCATTGGTCGCCGGCCTTTCGATACCGCTCTCGTTCTTCATTGCATTCGTCGGATTGCTGTACACGGGGAATTCGTTCAACGTCGTATCGCTCTTTGCCCTCATTCTTGCGATCGGTATCCTCATCGATGCCGGAATCGTGATGGTGGAGGCGATACACACGAGAACGCGTTTGTACCATGATAAAAAACGGGCAGCGATCGAATCGCTCCATGAATACGCGTGGCCGCTCATCGGTGGCACGATGACGACTGTCGCTGTGTTCTTCCCGCTCTTCTTTATTTCCGGCATCGTGGGTGAATTCATCGCATCCATTCCGTTCACGATCATATTCGTGTTAATCGCCTCTATCTTCGTGGCACTCGGTCTCGTGCCTACGCTGGCTAACATGCTCGAAGGCGAGCACGAATCCGCGATAGCGAAAAAGCAGGACGAATACGCTGAAATTGCGCGTCAGTGGTACGCGCGCCACCTACGGTCGTTTTTGCATCATCGCCGCCTACAGAATTGGTTCATGGCGTCGATGGTCGGAGGCCTGATACTCGCGATCATGTTGCCGGTCTTTGGGATCATGAAAGTGAGCTTCTTCCCGGGCGAGAACGGAGACATCGTGTACGTGGATATTGAGAAGCCATCGGGTACAGCACTCAATCAGACCGATCTCACGGCGCGCGCAATCGAAGAGCTTTTGTACGGCGATCCGAACGTCGAATCCATCGTTACGACGGTAGGCTCGCAGAGCTTGTTCTCTGATACGACCGGTATGGGCCCGCAATCCGATGCGCGTTTTGCGAACATTACGATCAATCTCGTGGAAGATCATGAACAGACGTCGGCCGAAGTCGTTGCTGGTATCAAGGAGAAGGTTGCAGATATCCGTTCGGCGGAGATCCGTGTAGGGGAGCCATCGGGGGGACCGCCTGTCGGCGCTGCCGTCCTGATCAAATA
>JAGOTU010000046.1 GCA_018061585.1 Minisyncoccota bacterium
GGTCTGAATGAGCGAGGTCTCGCTTCGCAGGAAGCCTTCCTTGTCGGCATCCATAATTCCCACGAGCTCAACTTCAGGAAGGTCGAGTCCTTCTCGGAGGAGGTTCACGCCCACGAGAACGTCGAACTCGCCCTTTCGGAAGTCCGTCAGGATCTCGATGCGATCAATGGTCTTTACGTCACTGTGCACATACTTAGCCTTGATCTGCTTTTCGATTAGGAAGTTCGTCAGGTCTTCTGCCATCTTCTTGGTGAGGACTGTCACCATGGAGCGCGCGCCCTTTTTCGTCACGAGTTCTGCCTCACGGATGAAATCGCGAACCTGTCCCGGATACTCCACACCGGTAAGCGTGTCGGATCCACCACTCACAACAGGACGCACGATTATCTCAGGATCGATAAGGCCGGTCGGGCGAATGATCATCGGTATCGGGTCACCGCTCTTCTCCATTTCGTATTTGCCGGGAGTCGCGGATGTGTAGATCGTCTGACCGACACGCTCCTCGAATTCTTTGAAATTGAGTGGTCGGTTATCCACCGCACTCGGCAAACGGAATCCGTGCTCGATAAGCATATCTTTACGCGCGCGGTCTCCGGCGTACATACCGCCGATCTGCGGGATCGTCACGTGCGATTCGTCGATAACAGTGAGGAATTCCGGCGTACCGTCCGCCGCATGCGGAAAATAGCTCATGAGTGTGTACGGCGGTTCGCCCGGCTGACGGCGATCAAAATGTCGGGAGTAGTTTTCGATACCGTTACAAAATCCGAACTCCTTGATCATGCCGATATCCTGGCGAGTTCTGCGCTTCAAACGCTCGGCCTCGAGGATCTTGCCCTGTTCACCGAGGACCTTCAGGCGTTCCTCAAGCTCAGCTTTGATGTCCGCAAGCGCTGCATCTTGCACATCTTTCGGAGTCACGTACTGACGTGCCGGAAACAGGAACACGCCGTCCTGCAGACTCATGATCTCGCGCGTGACCGCATTGATCTCTTCGATCTTTGCGACGACTCCGCCGGTCAGATCGATACGATAGATCACACGCTCGGAAGCGGGCATGACCTCCACTCGAGAACCTAGCGCACGGAACGTACCCGGCGACAGATCACCCGCCACGCGATCAAAATAAATACCGATCAATTTGCGTGTGAGCGTAGCACGGGTCATTTGCTCACCGATCGCCAGCTTCAAATTCACTTTTTCGTACTCCACGGGAGAACCGAGACCGTAGATGCAGGAAACAGAGGCAACGATGATCACATCCTTCCTCATAAGGAGCGCCTGGGTCGCCGCATGGCGAAGCCGCTCGATGTCTTCGTTGATCATCGCCTCCTTCTCGATATAGGTGTCGGATACCGGTACGTATGCTTCCGGCTGATAGTAGTCGTAGTACGAAACAAAGTAATGCACCGCAGCGTCCGGGAAAAAGTCACGGTATTCACTCGCCAGCTGTGCCGCAAGTGTTTTGTTGTGTGCTATGACAAGGGTCGGCTTGCCGATCTGCTCTATTACGTTCGCAATGGAGTATGTTTTGCCTGAACCCGTTACGCCGAGCAATGTCTGGTGCTTCTCGCCCTTTTTAATCCCCGCAACGAGGCTTTCAATTGCCTTCGGCTGATCTCCTGAAGGTTTGTACTCGCTGACGATTTTTAAGGCCATCCGACCACTGTATCAAAAAGCGAAGCCCGAGGCACCACAGAGGCCTGGGGCCGCCCGTTAGCCCCGGGTTCCCGCCTTGTACCGTGCCAGGAACTCGTCGCGAAACGACTCAAATCTACCCTCTACGATGGCAACGCGTGCCTGCGCAGCAAGGTTCGTAAGGAAAAACATATTATGCATAGATGCCAGCACCAGACCAAGCATTTCTTTGGAGCGGAATAGGTGGTGAATGTATCCTCGTGTGTAGGTCGCGCATACACGACAGGCACACAAGGGATCGAGGGGCTGTGAACTCGTTGCGTGCTCCGCCCTTTCCACTCCCATCTTACCTGCCGACGTATATACGGTGCCGTTACGACCGTTGCGCGTCGGCGTTACGCAGTCGAATGTATCCACACCGAATTCAATGCCGAGCAATATGTCTTCCGGCTCGCCGACACCGAGTCCGTGTACCGGCATTTCCGGCGGCAATTCCGTTAGCATATCGAGCGCGCTGCGAAGCGAATTATCGCCGTACTTCCGGCTGAACGATCCGCCGAGCCCGAATCCGTCAAACCCCATACCTGCGATCTCTTTGGCACTTTCGAGCCGCAGATCATCGAACTGACCGCCTTGTGCGATACCGTATATCGCCTGCTTCATGTTCGCGTCTATATTGTGCCGATGCGCGGTCAGACTGCGCTTTGCCCACCGGTGCGTACGCTCCATTGCTTCGCGTTGATATTCATATGGTTCGTCGGGCGCAGTGCATTCATCGAAGGCGAAAAATATGTCGGCACCGAGCGCGTGTTGAATTTCTACAGAACGCTCCGGTGTGAACCGATGCAGCGAGCCGTCGTGATGCGACGTGAACGACACGCCTTCGTCGTCAACGATCGCAAGCTTGCCGTGCTCTGTCGCAATATCTTCGTCATACACTGCGACGCCACTCTCTCGCGGAGCGTCTTCTGCACGGAATTTCGAGACCGTCTTTCCGAATCCTACTCCGAGCGAAAACACCTGGAATCCGCCGGAGTCGGTCATCGTCGGCCCGTCCCATGCCATGAACTTTGCTACGCCGCCAAATTGTTCAACGATCTTTTCTCCCGGCGTAAGATACAAGTGATATGCGTTGGCGATGATCGCCTGCAATCCCATGTCCTTGTAGTCGAGCGAGGCAAGACCCTTGGTGGTCGCCTTCGTCGCGACGCCGATGAACGCCGGTGTCTGAATATCACCGTGCGGTGTAGAAATTATCCCGGCTCGCGCGCGAGTACCGGGCATGGTCTTCTCAACCGAAAACGATATAGGACGCTTCATGTGCGACACACTAGCACAGATGGGCTACTTGCCGCCTTTTTTACCGCCGCGCGTAGATCGTGGCTGCTGACGAGGTGCGACACGAAGCGGGGTCTTGGAACCGAGATTCTTTTTTAAACGCTGCGAGCCTTCGATCGGATTCTTTGCCATAAATAGTGTGGTATTACTGTAATCGTATCACGGCAACGCTGCGCTTTCCTCGCTTTAGAAGCGCGTGACCGTTCTGGAAATCGCTGACATTGAGCGGTCTATCTTGCGAGACCGTGGTTCCGTTGAGGGTAATGGCGTTTCCCGAAATATATTCACGCGCTTCTCGCTTGGAGCTCGCGAGACGGCTCTCCACAAGCACATCGAGTATCGCACTCCCTTCGTTAACAGATTGTGAAGGAGCGGTTTGCGCGATGATATTCCAGTCTTCACTTGTCGGCGTCTCCGATCCGAACAGCATCACAGAAACACGCTCCGCACGCTCAGCGGCTTCGTCACCGTGAACGAGAGCTGTTACTGCGCGCGCGAGTTCTTTTTGCGCCGTACGGTGTCCGGGATCCGCGTGGTGTGCAGCCATGATCGAATCAATCTCTTCCTTCGGGAGGAGCGTCATCTTGAGCATAAGCTCCTCGGTCATGTCGTCGGCCACGTTCAGGAAGAACTGATAGAACTCATACTCGGTAGTCTTTTCAGAGTCCAGCCAGATCGCGTTTCCCTCGCTCTTTCCGAATTTCTTACCGGTCGACTTCTCGATAATAAGCGGAGATGAGAGCGCATACACTTTAGCGCCCTCTTTGCGACGAATGAGGTCGACACCGGCAATGATATTTCCCCACTGATCAGAGCCTCCGATCTGCACATCGCAGCCGTATTCTTTGTATAAATGCCAAAAATCGTATGCCTGCAAAAGCGGATACGAGAATTCAGTGAACGAAATGCCGTCGGTGCTCTCAAGACGTGCGCTGATCGCCTCTTTTTTTATCAGACTGTTCACCGTAAAGTGCTTACCCGTGTCACGCAGGAATTCCATGAGATTGAGCTTGGTCAACCAGTCGGCATTGTTCACCAGCGTAAGCTCCACACCACCGAGGATCTTTTGTGCCTGCGCTTTCAATCTTGCAGCGCGCTCCGCAACAACGGACGCGTCGGTAAGCGATCGTTCAACATCCGGCTTCGGGTCTCCGGCGAGTGCGGTTCCTCCTCCGATGATAAGGATTATCTTGTGCCCCGCCTCTGCGAATCGTCGTAGGAACATGTATTGCACAAAGTTCCCCAGGTGAATGGAGTCCGCGGTCGGATCGACGCCGAGGTACACAGTTCGGTTGTCAGTATCGGTTATCTCTTCGAGTGTTTCGGATGAGAACTGATGCGCGTATCCCCGCTCCTTCAATATCTCGGACAGTTTTGCCATGCGCAAAACTATAGCAAAAAAAAGGGCGGTCCGTTGGACCGCCCAAAAGTTGCGCGGAACCTGTCCGCCGTAGACGAGAACCACGGTCCCATCCGAGCACGTGCCCTAAGCGAGCTATATGGCACAGACATTACCTATGACCGAGGTAGATACCTTATACCACGTGGATGTGGTCGATATAAAAAGTGAGGGCCCCGCACACGCGTGTGCAGGGCCCTGATTTCGCTATTTCCAACGGTGTGAGAAAGATCAGGCGCTGCCGCGCAAACGACCTACTCCAGCGCATAGCGATTACGGGTACTTACTCCGGCCGGCCGAGAGTTCAGGCTATTTGCGATGTATCCGGGCACCTGGCTCTCAATTCTGTTCCGCCCTCCGACACAAGCGGTGGAACCCCGGGTCCGTGGTTACTATGCTATACAGGGCTCCACTGTCAATATACACACATCTGTCCCGGTCGGGACAGATGTGTGTATATAAGATTTCAGATCCGTGTAACTCCTGGCATGGAATCCTGAACATTATTTATGGTCGCGTATATGTTCGCGATTGCGAACCTCTTCTTCGTCCATACCGAGGTAGTGCGCATATTCGTGCCAGACAGTCTCGTCTACCACCTTCCGCACTCGCTCCAGATACTCATCATCCGATGCCTCCAGCGGACAATCCTCATCCGCAGCGTCTAAGATCGGCTCACGAAAGATCGTTATCGTGTCCGGCATGACCATGCCGCCATACCCTTCGCCGCGCATGGTCAGAGGAATCCCCTGGTAATGACCCAGGAGCGTCTCGTCGTGCGCGAGTCCGTGCTGCATGCGGATTTCCTCGCTCGGCTCTTCCTCGATCATGAGGGCGACGTTGTCTACTTTGTTCCGCGCCCACTCCGGCAATTTTTCGTACGCCTCGAGGACGAGTTTTTCGAATATTTCGCTCTCCATATTCGGATTATCATAGCAGATGGACACACTCACCCGGTCGTTGTACAGTCGTGGCCGGTCAAACCTACGACAGGGAAAGCGCAATGCAGAGTCTGCAATTGGCTACACTCAGGAATCTGGAACGTAATGCAAGCACAGCGATCGCTCGCATTATCGCCCGCGATGAGAGTGAGGTAGGAAATGGGGCGATATTCCGCCTCTATCACCTCACATCTGGCGCCGATTCTATTCGCGGAATGTCTGAGCTCTGGTCCGGCTGGATCGGGGGCCGGTCGAATGCACAGAAGCGACAGACCTACGGTCTGTTCACGATCGAGAAATCGCTGCGACTCGCGAAGAACCATGCACAGTTCGGGCACCGAACATCGTATGAGAGCGCACGACCCGAAGCACAGGAATACGCCGGCGCAGTATTGCTCCAAGCGCGTATTCCCGAGATCGATCAGCACGCGGACAGTCTCGTTATAGCCTCCGTGTCTGGGCTTTCAGCCAGCAATGATCAGCGCACCGCGATCCTCACCGTTGAACTGATGAAATGGCCGCTCGGGGATTCGATCCGCAACCTGATGCAGATCACCGCGGACGACGAGTACCGGCACGTTCGCGGCAACATTCCCGGCGATGCACCGTAGAGCGGATCCGATCTTTCAATGCAAAAGGCCGCACGATCGTGCGGCCTTTTTTATAGACGATTTAATCCGTTTTTTTTTGTCGTAGCAGCGGGAATATCTGCGCTTCGTGTGCCGGGCGGTTCTCAAGGAATGAAAAGAGTCGTTCAGAGCATCCGAATCCGAAACTCGGCGGCATACCGTACTCCATCGCACGTACATAGTCCTCGTCGAGTCGTTGTGCCTCGTCGTCACCCGCATCGCGCAATTTCTGCTGCTCTTCGAATCGTGCGCGCTGGTCCTGTGGATCGTTCAATTCCGAGAACCCTTTACCCATCTCAGATCCGGCAAGTACCACCTGGAATCGCTCAACGCGATCCGGCTCCCCTGCAACTCGCTTTGCGAGCGGCTCCAGATATACCGGGACACCCACGAGGAACGCCGGGCCGGAGACCGTCTTTCGTATGAGCTTCCACAAGCCGTCGACGGCGCGCGCTTTATTCGGCGCGTCGCCAAATACAACACCCGCATTCTTTGCAGCCTGCACGGCCTCTTCCTCAGTGCACGAAATAGCATTGATGCCGTACTCCTTTTGCAGCACCTCGACAAAATCGATTATGGTCCAGTTATCCGCAAGGTCCACCGTGTGTCCGTTGATCTCGAATGTGTATTTACCGTATACCTCCTTTGCGATCGTTCGGTACAGCTCCTGGGTGAATTCCATGCCGTCGCGCATGTCCTTGAATGCTTCGTATGATTCCAGCTGCGTGTAGTCCTGGAGATGCTCGCGTGACTGGCCTTCGTTCCTGAATATGCGGCCGATCTCGAACACTTTCGGATATCCGGCAACAAGCAATCGCTTGAGCCACAGCTCCAATGAAATACGCAGGCTTACGTCGATATCGAGTGCATTGTGATGCGTTTCGAACGGTCGAGCATCGGCTCCGCCCGGAGTCGATTCCAGAACAGGTGTCTCAACTTCCAAAAATCCACGTTCAAGATAAAAATTACGGATCGTCTGCCAGAATTTTGAGCGTCGCACGAACATGTCGCGAACGTCCGCATTCAAAAGCACATCGAGGTATCGCTGTCGCAGGATCAGCTCTTCGTCTTTTAGTCCGTACCACGCATCCGGTATAGGCAGGATCGATTTTGCGATCATGCGCCACGTTTGCACCTTGATCGACTGCGCACCTCGTTTGGTTGTGTATGCGGTTCCCGTCAGCTCGATAAAATCACCGGTATCAACGGTTTCCCCGTAGAGCGCGAAAATCGCTGCATCCATATCGTCTTTCTGTAGCACCGCTTGAATACGCGCACTGCCGTCGTATA
>JAGOTU010000047.1 GCA_018061585.1 Minisyncoccota bacterium
ATAACGCCGGCACCCACAATGGAATCACCCGAGCCGAGCTTCATCCCGCGTACGCCCGCTGCCTGTCGGCCCATTTCGCGCACGTCATCCGCCGCAAAGCGGATCGACTGGCCCTTGGCGGTCACAAGCAACGCATCATCGCCCTTGCGTACGAATTCCGCGGTGATGAGCGAGTCGCCCTTGTCGAGACCGATTGCAATGAGTCCCGACCGTCGAACTTCTTTGAAATTGATCGCCGCAACGCGCTTCACCGTGCCGTTCTGCGTTGCCATTATGAGCGAGAGGTCATCTGCCGCCTTCTTTTCCTTCGGCATCGCAAGGATCGATGTGATCTGTTCACCCTGTTCGAGCGACAAGAAATTCATGATCGACTTGCCCTTGGTAGCACGTTTTCCTTCCGGCAGTTCGTACATCTTCAATTGATATGCCTTGCCCCGATCAGAGAAGAACAAAAGGTCGGAGTGAGCGGATGCGGTCAGGAACTGAGTCACGAAGTCCTCCTCTTTTGTATCCAAATCCACAACACCTACGCCTCCGCGCTTCTGACGGCGGTATTCGCCCGGATTCGTACGCTTAATGTATCCGCCGGATGTAAGTACGAGCACTGATTCATCATCTGCGACGAGGTCTTCTGCAGAAAGAATGGTCGCACCGCCCTTCATTATCTTGGTGCGGCGGTCATCGCCGTACTTCTCGACGACCTCCGTGATCTCCTTTTTGATGAGATCCATCATTTTCTTTTCGCTCTTCAAGAGTGCGCGCAAGTATTCGATAAGCGCCTGCACTTCCTTCAATTCGTCTTCGATCTTTTGTCGCTCAAGTGCCGCCAAGCGCTGGAGACGGAGGTCGAGGATCGCCTGCGCCTGTAGTTCAGAGAACTTGAACTTGGTCATGAGGCCGGTGCGCGCATCATCTACCGTCTTTGATTTCCGGATGAGCGTAATGATCTCGTCCAGGTGGTCGAGCGCCTTCTTGAGGCCTACCAAGATGTGTTCACGGGCTTCTGCGATACGAAGGTCGTACTTGGTGCGCCTTGTTACGACGTCTTTGCGGTGCGCGATGTAATACTCGAGCATCGCCTTGAGCGAAAGCGTCTGCGGCACGCCGTCGACGAGCGCCACCATGTTGTAGTGGAATGTGTCTTCGAGTTGCGTGTGCTTGTAGAGGTAATTGAGTACCGTCTGTGCATTGGCATTATTCTTGAGCTCAATGACGATTCGGATGTCCTTGGTGGACTCGTCGCGAATGTCGCGGATGCCTTCGAGCTTCTTCTCCTGCACGAGGTCTGCGATCTTGATGATGAGGTCGGATTTAACGACGCGGTACGGGATCGATGTGACGACGATCTGGTAGTCGCCCTTTTTGCCTTCGACGATCTCGGCGTTCCCGCGCACGACCACCGGACCGCGACCCGTGGTGTACGCCGCAGCGATGTCTCGTTTGTTGAACGCGATGCAGCCAGTTGGAAAGTCCGGCCCCTGCACGAACTGCAACAGATCTTCCGTTGTTGCATCCGGATTCTCGATCATGTGAATCGCTGCAGCACCCACTTCGCGCAGATTGTGCGGTGCGATGTTGGACGCCATGCCGACGGCGATACCGAGCGTTCCATTGAGGAGCAGGTTCGGGATCGTAGTAGGCAGCACAGTCGGCTCTGTTTTGGTGTTGTCGTAGTTCGGACGGAAATCGACGGTGTCTTTGTCGATATCACGAAGCATTTCGCCGCCGATGCGCGACATCTTTGCCTCGGTGTATCGGTATGCCGCAGCACCGTCGCCGTCGATCGAACCGAAGTTACCCTGGCCGATGACGAGCGGATATCGCATAGAAAAGTCCTGCGCCATTTTTACCATTGCGTCGTAGACAGACGCGTCGCCGTGCGGATGGTATTTACCGAGCACATCTCCGACGACTGTCGCAGACTTGCGCGTCTTTGCACTCGCAGTCAGGCCGGCTTCTTGCATCGCATACATGATGCGACGGTGCACCGGCTTAAATCCGTCGCGCACATCCGGAAGTGCTCGTCCGGTGATCACGGTCATTGCGTAGTCGAGGTACGATTCCCGCATTTCTTGCGTGATCGATCGAACGACTACGTTACCCGTAGATACGTTACTCTCTACTCCCTTGCCGTCGTCGGAAGGGCTGTCGTTCTTTTTTGCGCGCGCCATATCTCCTGAATTCTATCAAAAATGAAGTCCGAATGCCAGTAATTGAATGTCGGTAAAACCCTGATTTTGAGCCCCGTAACAGCTGATACTACCGTGCAGGCACAAGCTCTACGCGGCCGTTACTCGAGCTTGCCGTGAACTGCGTCGGAGCTCCGAGCATCATACTGTCCGCAGCTGCTGCGGCCGACGCTGCAGAGCCCACATTGCCGTTCTGCATGACTACCGCCGTCTCCGGCTCTGCGTTCAAGCGCATTGCGAACTTCCCAAGACCGCGAACAACGAAGAATCCCCAGAACAGGATCAGGAGCGCAACAACGCCGATCGCGATGTAGAACGCTATCGCGCGTCGCTCGTGATGCGGTCTCTCCTTGAGCTCTTCGATCTTGTTGAGTGTCCGCTGCACGACCATACCCACTATTATGCACCCAAAACCACGACTTCGCCTTGCTTACCCGCAAGATCTCGGGGCTTGAGTGTGAGCTTGTCTACAGGCTTCGTTCCTTCTGCGCCTGCTTCTTTGAGGAAAGTCTTGAGCGATTTGTCGTCATAGAGTATCGGAATAACGATCTTCGCTTCCAGTTTGACTGCGAGCTTCTCGGCTTCTGCCGCATTCAGTGTTCCCTCGCCGCCGACCGGAACGATAAGGATGTCGGGTGAATCCATTTCGAGCACTTCTGACGGCAGGTCCATATCACCGAGTGCACCGAGATACAGAACGGAGAGTCCGTCGAAATGGATCGAATACACGGTGTTGATCTTTCCCTCTTTGTCGTACATGGAACCGGCAGGATACCCGGATGCAGTGATCTCTTTTATTTCGTACTCACCCGGACCGAACACAACGAACGGCTGTTTGTCACCGCGCCCTGCTTCTTCGGCGCCATTCATGTCGGGGTGATTGAGTGAAATGAACGCGACGTCGGCACCGAAATTCGTCGGCTTAAAATTCTTGGACTGCTTGGATACCGGTCCGAACACGATCGCGGTGTCGCCGGCACTCGCGCGAATGCAGGAACCTTCGTGGAATGTCAAAATCATGGGCCGTAGTATACCCCGTACGATACAAAATATGAACTACGCGAATACGTATTGAAGTACATACATGAAGAAGCTGTCCACAGACACATGTTGGACCTTTCACTAATCGGGTGTAATTTTGCCGAAGACCAAGATCTGCCCACAAAGTGTTGTGGCGGTTCGCTCTGGTCTGACAGGGAGTCCTTAATACATTGAAATTCGTGATTTCGAACGAAGTGCGTGACGCCATCGCGAATGGCAAAGCGCATTAAGGCGAAGAATTTCAACGGCGGCTGACGGAGTTCGGCCCCATACGGAGGATCGGCCCATGGAATGGCCCTAGGTACACTGTTCATCGCCTGAAATGACGCCCCCAGGCACAGGGACCCCAAATGCGATATGCATGCGGGGTCCTTTCTATTTGACGAACTACGGTAGACGTTCTACTGTATTCCCCAGTACTGATGCGTTCCCTCCACCCGACGCGTCCGATATTCATTGGTGGCATATGAGAGGTTCAAGATGAGATCATTATTCGCTACCCTGCTTGTTGCCGCATCGATCGGCCTCGTGCCGACGGCGAGCGCCCTCTCGCGATATGCGGAAGGTACCCCGGTTCCCGTCTCACGGACATTCACCTGCTCCTACTACGAAGTAGTGAACGGCGAGAACGCGTCGCGAAGCTTCGATGTCGAGGCCACGCGGGATACCGTTCTGCACGAGTGCTTCCGCAAGCACAACGAGATCAAGAAGGAAGCCAACAAGAAGCTTCGCCACGCCTGAGAGGCGCAGCTCATCAAGAAAAAGGTCCGGTCATTCGCCGGACTTTTCGTTTAGTTAGTTATGCTGATGCGAATCCAGATGCTGCTTTAATGCGTCGCGGATCTCGGTCAGCAATTTCTGGTCCGGCGTCGGATCGGGCTTCACTTCCGGATGCGCCTCCTCTTTCTTCGCGAGTCGCTTTCGCAAACCACTTATCACTTTGAACATGAAGAAGATCGCGAGCGCGATTATGATGAAGTTCAGGAACACCTGCATGAGGTGTCCGTAGCTTATGACCACGTTCTCGCTCAGCTGGTACTTGAGGCCGCTCAGGTCCTGCAGACCACCGGTCGCGAGCGAAAGCACCGGCATTGCAACGTCTGCGACGAACGAGTTCACGACTGCGCCGAATGCATTACCCAAAATAACGGCTACCGCGAGGTCGAATACATTACCTTTTGCCGCAAATGCCCAGAATTCATGCAAGAACCCCCCGGCCTTTGACCGGACGGCCTTCAACTCTTCCAGTTCTGCGACTCGCTTCATGAGTGCGATACTACCACACCTTGCAGAAGCGTCGTGCTCTATATATAGTGGGCCGACCATTTCTTTATTAGTTTAATGGTATCGGTTCATACTCCTCCTCCGAAAGGCACGGTAGCGTAAGGGGCGGAGCGCCGAAACCACCAAACACAATGGCTGAAAATATTAAGGACATCGAGGAAAACGATGTTGAGGTAGTACAGGAGAAAAAGGGCCCAATGGCGGAGCTCCTTTTGACCGCACCGAAGGTGCCGGTCATAGATGACGTGGTCGAAGGACCGGTCGTAGCGATCGGACGTGCACGAGTGTACGTCGATCTTCACCCGTTCGGTACGGGTATTATCTATGGCCGCGAATATCTCTCGGCCCGTGAGACCCTTAAGAACGTCAATATCGGCGACTTGGTGACCGCCAAGGTCGTCGGTTCCGAGAACGCAGACGGCTACATCGAGCTCTCGCTCCGCGAGGCTCGTCAGGCACTCATCTGGAACGAGGCCGAACAGGCTTCACAGAAGAAGACCGTATTCGAGCTTCCGATCACGGATGCGAACAAGGGCGGCCTTATCATCAACTGGAACGGTATCCAGGGCTTCCTCCCTGCTTCCCAGCTTTCACCTGCGCACTACCCGCGCGTTCCGGACGGTGACAAGGACAAGATCTTCGTTGAGCTCAAGAAAATGATCGGAACGAAGCTCGAGGTCATGGTCATCACTGCAAACCCGAAGGAGCAGAAACTTATCTTCTCTGAAAAGGGTGCCGGCACATCCGAGCGAGCATCGCTCGTCGGTAAGTACAACGTAGGCGACGTCTTGGACGGCGTTGTCACCGGTGCGACCGAATTCGGCGTCTTCGTGAAGCTCGAAGACTCGCTCGAAGGACTCGTACACATCTCCGAAATGGACTGGGCCCTCGTTGAGAACCCAAAGACCCGTTACAAGGTCGGTGAGCCGGTCAAGGTGAAGGTCATCGAGATCAAGGACGACAAGGTGTCGCTCTCGATCAAGGCCCTCGTCGAAGACCCGTGGAAGGCTGCTGCAGCGAAGTACAAGAAGGATCAGCAGGTGGAAGCGGTCGTCATCAAATACAACAAACACGGTGCACTCGCCTCGATCGAGGAAGGCGTCGCAGGACTCGTACACATCTCCGAATTCGGCAGCGAGGACGAACTCCGCGCAAAGCTCGAACTCGGCAAGGTGTATCAGTTCACGATCACCTTCTTCGAACCGAAGGAGCGCCGTATGACCCTCAAGCCTGTCGTATAAGCTCAGGCTGTACAAAAGCGAAGAGTCCGCACGATCATTCGGCGGACTCTTTTCTTTTGGTATCAGCCTCATCGGCCGATTCATGGATGATCCAGAGGTGATCCACCGGATACGCGAGCAGGGTGTCATCGCTCAGGTGCACGAACGCCCAACCGGTCGTTACGTACCCGTCCGCATCGAGATCGTGCAGATAGGTATCGACAACGCCCGTCGTACCGACGGGATAGTTCCGTATCTCACTAATGAACGAGGGTTGGGTCGTTGCGACCCGATCCCCCTGGCGTACACGACGCATCAGCAAAACTCCTCTTCAGAATGGTGCCGAGCGCAGATAACCACGGCCCCTGCCCGAGGTCAACGGTCGATCCATTAATTGAAGTGGTTCATGGCGATCATGGGCCCTTCGGCCACGATCACGTCTATTGCCTCAGCGACGCGCTTAAATACCTTTTTCAGCTCATCCAGCTCACTTTCCTTGAACTTCTTGAGGATGAAATCGTCTACGACCGATCCGCTGTCCGGCTTTTTGATCTTGCCTCCCGGAGTATGAGGAGAGATCCCGATTCGGATACGGGTGAATTTCTTGGTCTTGAGCGCGGTCATAATTGATTCCACTCCGTTATGTCCGCCGCTTCCTCGGTCGAAAGATAGTTTGATCTTTCCTATTGGCAGATCGAGATCGTCATACACCACGATCAGCCTCTCGGCAGCTTTGACTCCCTTTACGAGCTTCATAACAGCACTCCCCGACTTGTTCATAAAGGTATTGGGGAGCTGAAGCGCAACGAGCGTCGTCTTTACAGTCGCGCCGGTCGTGAGCGACTGAGACTTTTTATCTTCTTTCCAGGCTGGGGCACTCGCGTACTTCGCATAATGCATCACAGCCATCCTGCCTGCGTTGTGGCGGGTGTTTTCGTACTCCGGACCGGGGTTTCCCAAGCCTGTAACGACCCATGTCATTGCGGCGCATCATACCACCGCGATCACTCATATGCGTACAACAAGCCCGCGCATGAGCGCGGGCTTCAAGGATCGACCGGGAATCAGTGCGGGTAGTGCGAAAAAAAGTCCCTGAACAGCGCTTCGCGTCGCTCAAAGCTCAGCGGCGAGAGGGGCGTCGGGCTTTTATGCGTTTCCCTGTTCCATGGCTCTCCGGTCACCATGATCGATAGACTCGGTCCTCCGATCGGTCGCACGTAGTGCCATGCATCAGGCTCGGTCATTTCATAG
>JAGOTU010000004.1 GCA_018061585.1 Minisyncoccota bacterium
CGTTATACGCGCCACCGCGCGCAAATGCGGTGTCACCGAACGTCTGTGTCACACGTACCTGGTCCATGGGCCATCGCAAGACTCCTTTTCCGGCCGGGGTGATCTGGTCCGGGTTGATCGTGTAATTTAGCTTTGCCTGGAGGTCCTGGAGCGACGCCTCGAATGCCTTTTCCTGCGCGCGTTTCTTTGCGATAAGTGCCTGATACGCGGACTCTTGATTCTTGGTCTCTGACAGAAGTTCCGCCTGGGCGCGACGAGTTGCGTCAAGTGACCCTTGCTGCGTCGTCAGTGTACGCTTTTGACCGTCGAGCTCTTTCTTTTTGTCTTCCGCCGTAGCCTTGGAATTACTCAAAAGCTGTTTTTCGGAAGAAAGGATCTTTATGTCATTTTGTACCGCTTCTTCCAGAGTCGCGTGCGCGTCCACATTCTGCCACGTATCTGTTAGTGATTCGCCGGAAAGCACCACGAGCGAAAGAGGTGCATCTTCCGCCTGCGAAAGGCGGCGGATCGATTCCGCGAGCCCGGCTCGGTTCACGTCGATAGAACCTTCCTTTGTCTCAATGCCGGCAGCCAACTGCTGGATCTGAAGTTGTGTCGTATTGATCTGTCGCTCTGTAACGCTGATCTGCGAGGTCAGCTTCTTACGCTGAAGATCCAGTTGCGCGACCTTGTTCACCAGTGTGTTCTTTTGCTTTGTCGTATTACTGAGCTCTTTGGTGTACTGCGCGATCTCCTTGTTGAGCGCATCGATCTGTGAGTTCTGTTCGTCGATCTGTGCCTGCAGTTCGCTTGCGGTCTGAGCGAATGCCGCGAACGGTAAGAGACTCGCGATCGCGATGATGGCTACCGTACGGCGCAACATCATGCCAGTTTTGAGCGAGCGCTCTCTATGCGTTTAAGAGTCACGGACTTACCGACGATCGAGGCGATAGAGAACGGATCAGGGGATTTGGAGCGTCCGGAAAGACTGTATCTGAGCGGCCAGAGCACTGACCCTCGTCCTTCGGCGGTCGCGTAATCCCACAACATCTCCTTGAGACGTTCCGGCGATGCAAAACTTTCTTCGTCTGTTGTATGAAGCACTTCATATACATGACTCAGGTGCTTTAGAGTCACAGCCTTGTCGTCGCCTTTTTGCGGTATCAGTTCTGCCGATGGTTCCGGATCGACAAAGAAGTAGTCATATTCCCCTTCAGTCACCTGTTCAGAAATATCCGACCACACACTAATGCGCTCTTTGATGATAGGGAGGAGCTTCTCCCCCATCGATTCGTCCCAGCGTAATCCCTTTGCCTCAAGCGCCGCTTTCAGTGTATTGAAGACTCCTGCCCGAAAATCGCCGTCACTGAGCCGCAGCAGATACTCGCGGTTGTACCAGCGCAGCTTTTCCATATCAAATACGGCGCCGCTTTTGTGTAGATCCTTGATGTCGAACTCGGCGATCATTTCGTCCAGCGACATGATCTCGCGTTCGCTCGGCGGGGTCCATCCCAGGTGCGCGATGTAATTCAAGAGCGCCTCCGGTAGGAAGCCCTTTTCGCGGTAGCTCTTGACCGCCACATCACCGGTTCGCTTCGACAGCTTGGATTTGTCGGCACCGAGGTGGAGCGGATAGTGGGCGTAGAACGGGCGGGAAAATCCAAGCGCTTCCTGGATGAGGATCTGACGGGGCGTGTTCGAAATATGATCCTCTCCACGAATAACGTGTGTGATGCCCATGTCATGATCATCCATTACCACAGCAAAGTGATACAGAGGATCCGTCGTTGAGCGTGCAATGACAAAATCCTTGAGTTCGGTCGTGTCGAATGTGATATCGCCGCGGATCATATCGGTGAACGTGATCACTGTGCCCGGATTTCGCAGACGCACGACATTCACCAGGACGTTCGGATCGTTCTTGCTTGGCTCTGCCGAAACATACGCCTTATCCTCACCAATAAGGCGTGCGAGCGCCGCGGTGTGGTAGCTCAGGCGTTCAGATTGACGCTCAAACACGTCCCAATGGACTCCGAGCCACGTGAGTTGCTCCTTGATATCTTCCTCGAATTCCACTTTTGAGCGCTCGCGGTCAGTGTCTTCGCTACGAAATACGATCATTCCACCGTTTTTCTTGGCGAACATGTAATTGAGCACGGCCATGCGCGCCGTTCCCACGTGACAAAAGCCTGTCGGGCTTGGCGGAAATCGAACTTTAATGGGTTCACTCATACCGTTTCATGTTCAAGTGCGGTCTCAAGAAGAATGTTTGCGATCTTCTTTGCGGCTTGCGGACGTGAATACTCTTTCGCCGCCTCAGCCATAAGAGCACGCTGGTCCGGGTTGTTCATAAGGCGGTCGATCTCCGACGTAAGCACATGCTGCGTGAGATTTCTCTGCTCGATCACAACGGCAGCGCCTGCGCGCGAATACGAAAAGGCGTTCTCTGTTTGATCGTGAGATACGTCCTCCGGAATGGGAATTATGATAGCGGGAATTCCCCAGGATGCGATCTCAAATATAGTGCCGCTACCCGCTCGCGTAATGACCACGGCAGAGATCCCTGCCGCCATACGCATTGCGAGCGTATTCAAGAGACCGAATGTTCGGTAACGCTGCGCATTCGCCGAATCCTTGAGGATCAATTTTGAAATTCCGTCGACCTCCTTGGCATTCGCCGTGCCTGCCTGATGAATGACGTTGTATCTTGTTACAAGGTCCTTTACGGAATCCAATACAACGTTGTTGATCGCCTGCGCACCCTGGGATCCGCCCATCACGAATATCGCAGGGACACTCGGATCAAGATGCAGGAACTCGTAACCTCCTTCCTTTGCCGGCTGCTCGATCTCCAGACGGATCGGATGTCCGACGCGAGCGATCTTGTGACGTACATTCTCCGGAAAGTGCGTTGCCGCCTCAGGATGTGCGGTGCCGATCCACCTGGCGAACTTTGCAGACCAAAGCGTTACGCGCCCGGGTGTGGCATCAGCGTCATACACGACGACCGGGATGTTCAGGATTCGTGCTGCGTATAGTGTGGGAAATGCAGCATAGCCGCCGGTCGAGAAGATCACGTCGGGATACAGGTCGTAGAGTAGAAATATCGACTTAATGATCCCAAAAAAGGTACTGACAAAACCGAACACATTCATAATGCTTCCATATCGGCGCATCTTTCCGGCCGGTGAAGGCACGTGAATGATGTCGCGCTCCAAGAGCGCGGTCGCATCGAATGGCGCCGGGCCAAGGTAATAGAGTTCCGGTTCGAGCAGTGTGCGCTCTTTGCAGATCTCCTCAATTCCTTGGGAAATCGCTATCAGCGGGTAAAAGTGCCCGCCGGTTCCCCCGCCGACCAAAACAATGCGCATATTGGCACGATTTTACCACGTTTTACGGCCATTTGAGCCCGAAAACACGGGTATCTGACTCTTTAGACGACCGCTCGTCCCCGGTGACGGGACACGGCAAGGAGAATTCCGGCACTTGCGAGCGACACCAGCATTGCCGACCCTCCCTGGCTAATGAATGTAAGCGGAACACCGGTCAATGGCGCCATGCCCAGCATGGATGCGATATTTATAAATGCCTCCGCCGAAAGATAGGTCACGAGTCCGATACCCAGATACGCAGTGAACGGGTCCGTCGCTTTGGCTGAAACAATAAGACCGCGGAGCGCGAATGATACGAAGAGAACAACAATTACGACGGAGCCTATGAATCCGAGTTCCTCTGCGGCAACGGCGAATATTGAGTCTCCCATCGGCTCCGGTAAATACGTAAATTTCTGAATACCCTGCCCAAAACCCCGGCCACGGAACCCACCGGAACCGACTGCGATCAAAGACTGCTTGATCTGGTAGGCCTCGTCGTGTTGACCCTTTGCCGGATAAAAGAATGTCATGACACGGTCACGCACATAGGGTCGGGCGATCGCAAGGACGGAAAGTGCCATGAATCCGATCACGATCACGATCGCTATGTCACGCCACGATGCCCCCGCGGCTACATAGATGCCAAATGCACCGATAACAATGATGCCGAGTGTACCCATATCCGGTTGTAGCAAGAGTAAAACCACGGGGGCTGCGATGATCGCCAAGAAACCTCCGAGACCGTACTGCATCGTCGATACTTTGAATCTGATACCGGCAAAGTATGCGGCCGCTAGTATCACGGTCCCAACCTTCAAGAGCTCAGACGGCTGGAACGAAGTACCGAATACAATGATCCACCGCTTTCCACCGCCGTGCTCAGTGCCGAGTCCGGGGATAAAAACCAGCATTGTTGCTAGGAGTGCCAGACCGTAGATGTACGGCGCGTAGCGTCTCCATAGACGCACATCGATAACAGTGCAAATAACAAGCGCTATCAGACCAAGTCCGACGCCGAGCGCCAGATGGTTGAACACGACCGACGAAGTGTGTGTGGCACCGCGTGCCAGAAGTCCGAACGCAGCGGACGCGAAGATCAAGCAGCCACCAAAGATAAGAGCCGCAAGAATGATGATCAAGGGGCGATCAATACGAGAGGAGCTGCGCGACATGGGCAGTAATTATACCCCGTGCTTTCGCGGCTATACGACCGATATCGAAGCAAGCGCGATGATCACACCCGCTACAGCGAATACGACAGAGAGGACCCAGTAACGCATGACGACCTTATACCCGGGCCAGCCGATCGCTTCGAAATGGTGATGCAGTGGTGCAACGCGGAACAGTTTACGACCGAAAAAACGTTTTGAAAGTACCTGCAGAATATCTGACATGACGGTCAGAACCAAAAGCATGCCGATTATCGGGAGAACGGATATGCCGACGCCTCCGCCGAGGCTGTCGGTCATGAATGCCAGAGTTCCTATCGTCAGCGTGAGCCCCATTGTGCCCGTGTCCGACATATAGAAACGTGCGGGAGGGATGTTGTACCACAAGAACGCCAAGAGACCGCCCATAATAGCCGCAGAAAATGCCGCCAGATTTATCTGGCTTTGTGCAAAGGCGATGATCGTGTAGGAAGCGAATATAGAAGCGAATACGCCACCGGAAAGTCCGTCGATGCCGTCGATAACCCCGGATGCGTAGAGAGCGAGTGACATGAGGATAAAGAACGGCACGATCATCCAACCGAGCGTCAGCGGTTCCGCGAACGGAATATTGATGACCGAAATATCGAGCTTTGCCCAGAACCACCAGCCGATGAATGCAGACAGCAGTACGACGACAACGAGCCGTGCTCGCAGCGGCAAACCCTCGCCTTCCGGTCGGATCACCAAAAGGTCATCGATGAGCCCGACGAGCGAGCCGATCACCAGGACCGCAAGCGGGATCCATGTCTGAGAGCGGCTCAGGAAGTCGAGTTTGAGAATGCCCGCGTCCGGTATCAATTGAGCCGCGAGTGAAATGCTTGCAGCTGTAAGAACGACGCTTCCCCAAATGACGATGCCTCCCATACGCGGGGCGCGAACTTCGTGTTTTTCGTGCAGGCGGTTGAACTCTTCCGCCTTCGTTCCGTCGAGCGAGAGTTTACCGGGTTTCTTCTTCCACGCCTTGTATTCGTAGAGGTAGTGCGTGAGGACCGGTGTAAAAAGAATTCCGATCGAGAATGCCGCGGCTGCCGGCACAAGGATCCGGATCATGTCTGTGAGCGATGCATCCATATAGTTTTATTGCATCACCGACGCGCGAGCGCGGCTCACAAGGATCTTCATGTCAGAAAAGCGAGCGGCCTCCGTTGACCCCATGACAACAGCCGCAACGGGATGTGCGAGCCCTACATCGAATACGATCGCCAGATTCCCGCCTGCGAGATCGGTATAGCCCGTCTTTCCCATGATGAGGCCCTGCAGCTGGCCGAGCAGCTCGTTCGTATTCGTGACCGATGTTGCTGTACCGTCAGTTGCGTACACGAGTGCACCATCATGCGTCGTGCCGGAAAAAGTGTCCGGATACACGGACGCAGCGTAGGCAAATATCTTTGCAACATCGTGCGCGCTTCCGTAGGCGCCGGATTGTGTAGTACTTTCGTCGAGTCCGCTCACATTCAGGAAATATGTATGAGAAAGGCCGAGTTCGGAAACAAGATTATTCATGCGCCAAAGCGTTGCCCCGCCCATAGGAGCCTGCGGATACTTTGCATTCACCGAGCGTTCCGCAACGGCTGCCAGCATCTCCGCACCGTCGTTCGATGATGCAATAAGCGTGTAGTCGATGAGATCCTGCAATTTCAGAACTTCGCCCTGACGAAGCTGTTGCGCCTTACTGTTCCAGTTCGTGTCGAACGGAATTGTCACTCGAGCATCCTTGGACATTGATTCGGCTACGACGACCGCGAGTGGGATCTTGGTCAGAGATGCGAGTGGCAACTGTGCGTCGGCGTTCTTTTCGTACAGCGTTTCGCCAGTCACAAGATCGATAACGACCGCAGATTTCGCGGCGATAGAAACTCCCTGAAACAGGTCGGCACGAACGACGGCGGCAGCCTGTTGCTCGACCGGTGGCTGCTGCATTGCATCCAAATAGCCATAGACGATAAAGAATGCTGCAGCTGCAAGAAGGCAAAGCAGCGTCAAGCCGTACCTTGTCAGCGTGTGTGCGGAAGGCTCATTCCGGCTGGGCGTCTCCTGATTCGGCATGTTCAAACGGACTTTTGTGTTGTGCCTCGAAAGCGGCTAATTCGTTCGTTATTTTAACATAATCCGGGAGGTTTGTCGCCTCGGTGACCCCCAGATATGCGATAAGTTCGGTGGTCGGCCGGTAGAGGTATTCGCGGGCGTCAGAGGGGTTCGGAATGCGCTCTAGGAGGCCCCTGGCAGCTAAATTTCGGATAGTGGACGAAGTATTAACCCCGCGTATGTAATCTATCTGTGAGCGTGTCGAAGGGCCCCTATAAAGGATGATGGCGATCACTTCAAGGCCCGCATCCCCTACTTCTTTTCCGATCTCGCGTTCAAATGCCTTTTCTATCGTTTCGGCGGCGGTCGGAGCGATCGTAAGTGCTACCTCGGTATCTGTCTTTACGACCGCAATACCGGAACCCTCACGCTTGGTCGCAAGCGCGGCAATACCCTGCATAAGCTCTTCGTCGGTACAGCCAAGGAGCTGTGTCAGTTTTTTGTATGCAAGCGAACCACCCTCGGTAAAGAGGAGGGCTTCGATCCGGTCAGCGAGTGAAATCGTGTCGGTCATACCCCTCACACGAAACGGCATCGTCTCTGCATGCCGCCTGAAATTGATAATGAGATTGAAAGAGTCATAAATATGATATTCATAGTGAGTTTAGTCGACGCATGCAATGCCGTTTCGTGTGCAGGGGCATATTCGTATTATACGCCGTAGCGCGGCGCTCCGCCGAGATCTTCGGATTCGATCATTATGTCGCCGAAGAGCCGCTCCTGAGTCACGGAAGCATTGCCGTGTCGGACGAGCTCCAACATCGCTAGAAAATATACAACGACCTCGTGACGATCTTTTTCCTTCGTGAGTTCCGAGAACCTCGCTCGAAATGCGCCGGTGAGGCGCTTCTTCATGCTTATGATCACGTCCTCAAGTGCAAGAACCGGTGCGACAGCTGCTTCTGTCAGAGACTCGATCTTGGGAAGCAGCGAAATGAGCCGCTGAAGAACCCCGGCGGCCGCCTCTATCGATGTCTCGGCCGGGTTGAAGACAGGTGGACGTAGCGGCGCTCGCTTAACGAACCGGTACGGAGCGGTTCCCCATTGTTTACGGAGCGCGCGCGCTGCTTTTCGTACGACGGCGTACCGGGCCAATCGTCGTTCGAGCTCATCGACTGATTCCCGCTCTTCCTCGGAAAGCGTAAGGGTTGGCAGAAGCGAACGCGATTTGATCAAAAGGAGCGTTGAAGCCACCAAAATGAATTGCGCGGTCTCCCCAAGCGGCATTTCCGGTAGCTTTTCGATATATGCAAGATACGCATCCGTCACATCGGCGAGCGTGATCTCCGAGATGGATAGCTTGCGTGCCTCGATCAGATCTAACAGCGCCTCCAGTGGGCCCTGAAATGATTCCGTTTCCAGACTGAATTTTTCATTCATAGATCAGTCTTTTGAAACAATGGCGTGAAGGTGAAAATGTGCAGGCACGGACTGGCGATGCGGCGTCGCTTCGAGCAAGAACTCGTAATTGTCGTCTATATACGACGCTTTCAATGCGGCGAGTTCTTGCCACTCCTCGTTCGTCACCCCTGCCTGGTCCGTGTGGCGTAACGGAATGATCATCTCGTGCCTTTTAGCGATCTTGTCGTATGGGTATTTGTTCGGAACGACCTTCCAATATTGGAATGTCTGCATCGCTTCCAACGGGCAGAGAATACAGCCCTCATTCAACATTCCGGCCTCGATGTCCTCTCGATACTTTCGCGCCATCGATTCAGTTCGGAGGTCACCCATAGCGCTTACTGTTCGTCCTCTGCCTGTTCAACCGAAAGCAGACCGTCAATTCTGTTCATATCTCGCGGGAACATCGTGGCCTCGCGGATATTCTTGAGACCGAGTATCTGCATGGTCATGCGCTCAGCTCCGAATGCGAATCCTCCTTCCGGCGGAACGCCGTGGCGAAACGCCTCCAAGAACATTTCAACTTTTTTCACGTCCATTCCCCATATCGCAACATGTTCAAGCAGTTGTGCGTAGTCGTTGATGCGACGGCCACCTGAAAGCCATTCGATACCGCGACACAAAAGATCCATTCCCTCATTCACCTCGGGGTCTTCCGGATTCGGGTACACGTAGAATGGTTTTTGACGCGTCGGATAGCCGTATACATATACGAAGTCGGACCCCGTCTCTTCCTTTATGATCTCGCAGAGCTGACGCTCATCTTCAGGATTGAGATCCTTTTCACCTCGTACATCTCGTCCGGTCTTTGAATGAATTTTCTCCTGTGCTTCGGCGAGTGAGAGCGTCGGAGTATAGTCGATCATTGCCGGCAATGTACTACCGAGTAGCTCAAGCTCGCGAGCGCATCGCTCACCGACTTGCGAGAGGATGTAGCGTACGGTCGCCTCCGACATATCGCGTACATCTCTCCACGAATCAATGAACGCCATCTCTGCATCCAGCGAAACGATCTCCGCTATGTGACGTGTGGTGGATGAGGGTTCTGCACGGAACACCTTATTCACCGAGAATACTCGCTCGAACGCGGTCATCACGATCTGTTTGTACAACTGTGGTGACTGCGAGAGATACGCCTGCTTATCAAAGTATTTTACCTCGAACACTTCTGCTCCCCCTTCGGCGGTCGCGGGAACGATCGCGGGAGCCTGGAATTCAAAGAATTCCTGCTGCTTCATAAATTCACGGAACGAATCGATGATGACAGCCTGCACCTTGAACGTGGCCTGCAGCTTCGGGTGGCGAAGCGTTAATGCACGGTGATCGAGCTCGGTCGTCAGGTCTACTTTGTATCCGCTCTCTGACATATCAAACGGAAGTGGCTCTGCCTTTCCGAGTACTTCGAGACCCGTGACCTCGAGCTCGATGTCGCCGTTCATCACTTTGGCGTTACGATTCTTCTCCGGTCGTTGATTTACTTTGCCGGTTACCGCAACCGCGTACTCCAGCTTGGTCTCCTTAGCGATCTCGATGGCCGCGGAATTCGGTAAGACGACGCCCTGAACTGTGCCCGAGCGATCACGGAAATCAAAAAAGACCATCTTGCCCTGATCCCGACGGACAGAAACCCAGCCTTTAATCTGGACCGTTTCGCCGATAAAGCCGCCGAGATTTTTTATAAGTGTTCGTTCCATATGTGTGTTATTAGACTTCGACTCCGATACGGCGATGCACGAGATCCATCTTCTTTCGTGCGAACGCTCGCGCCTTTGTTTTGCCTCTCATAAGTATCTTTTCGACTTGCTCATCCGTTATGTCTCTGCGCTTTACGCGCATATCGTGCGTGCTATTGATCACGGCTTGCGCTAAAAGCTCCTTTGCCTCCTTGTAACCTACGGTCCCCGCTCGATAGCGTGCTGCAAGCGATTCCGCGCCAGTTTTGTCGAAGTAGGCAAAGAGTTTGAGGACAGTGTCGTCGACAGGAAGCGATGAACCCATCGGTTCTGAGCCGGTCTTTACCGACATCACAGCCTGCTTGATCTCGGCGTCAGAGGCAAAGAGCGGGATGGTATTGCCGTAGCTTTTGCTCATCTTTGCCCCATCCACGCCGGGAACGATACCCGTCCCCTCAAAAATGCGTTCCTTCACGCTCTCGTTGAAGATACGCGTGCGGCCCGGATAATTGATATTGAATTTTGCGGCGATCTCGCGCGTATACTCGATGTGCTGACGCTGATCCTCGCCGACGGGTATGTCTGTCGCGTCGTACAAGAGAATATCCGCGGCCATCAAAAGCGGATACGTAAAAAGACCGACATTGGAATCGATCCCTTTTGCGACCTTATCCTTGAATGCATGGCCGAGTTCCAGGAATGACGTGCTCATCTGACAACTGAAGATCCACGCGAGCTCCGTGTGCTGCGGTACATCCGACTGTTTGAAGATGATGACTTTGTTCGGGTCGATACCGGCTGCCACGTAGTCTGCAACGATCGAGATGATGTTCTGCTTGAGTTCCTTGGGATTTTTCAGCGATGTAAGCGCATGGTAGTCGACCACCATAAGGAAGATATGCTCGTAGTCACCACTTTGCGAGAGCTCAACGAACGGGCGAAGTGCGCCTAGATAGTTCCCTATATGGAGGGTCCCCGAGGGCTGAAGCCCCGTCAAAAGTCGTGCCATAGGCGTAAATATAGCAGAAAAACGGCTTACTTTAAGCCTGGGCTGCCGGGAATTCGACGATGAACCGTGACCCTTTGTTTTCTCCGTCCGACTCCGCCCAAATGCGACCACCCTGCGCTTCGATAAATGTTTTCGCCAGATACAGACCGATACCGGTACCGAGCAGGTTCACCTTCTGCGCATCTGCTCGCGAGAACTTCTTGAAAAGCTGATCAATGGTGCCTTTCGGTATTCCGACGCCTGTATCGGAAATCACTGCACGCACGAACGGTCCATGGCGCTCAACAGACACCGTAATTCCGCCTTCCTTGGTGTATTTGAGCGAGTTGTCGATGATGTTGCCGATAACCTCCTTCACCTTCCCCTGGTCACCAAGGATCGAATACTTCTGCGAACGGTCTATGGCGATATCGAGCTTCAATCCCTTTACCTCCGCATGCGGAACATAGCCGTCGGCAATGGATGATGCGGCGTAGCCAAGATCGAACACGGCTTTGTCGTAGGATATCTGGCCAAGTTCCATTTTCGACTTACTGAGATACGTTGCGATGATGTTGAGCACGTCGTGACCGGCGACCAAGATCTTCTGGGCTGCGTCACGTGTATCGGCCGGCACAGGGCCAGTCGTGCCATCCACGATGAGCGATGCAAGACCACGCATCGCAGTGATCGGATTGCGGATCTCGTGCGACGCGAACGTCATGAACTCTGACTTCTCCTGCGACAACCGCTCGATCTCCTCACGCTGCTTGACCTCTTTATCAACACTTCGAATAAGCAAAACGCCGATGAGAAGTGATGCTCCAAGTAGTGATGCCTCCAATACCTGAGCAGAGAATTCATCCGCAAGAAGCATACGAACGAAAAGAAACAACCACAGGGCGAAAATGAGTAGTTCCGTGGCGATAACCTTCATACTGAAAAGTCCGTTTTTCATGATCGCGTACGCGACGAGCGCCGTGTAGATCGATGCGGAGATGTTCCCGAGCGGAAGTACGGGAATTTCATACCAAAGGAAAAAGTTTGAGCAGCCGCCGACATAACCGATGATCGTGCCTGTCAGGATCAATTTCGCAGTCAGAGGATGGATAGTGTGGTCCCGGAAGTAATCACGTGCCAATAGATACGCCGGTAACGAAGCGTAAAAGATCCAAATGATCAAAAAAGGTGCGAACAAAGGACCCGCGTCCGGCCAAAATGCGAAATCAAACATGGTCCGCGATGAGACGCCGCGAATGAACGCCGGTGTCCAATTCAACAGCTCGAACACTATTACGAAGACATAGCCCCCGATGATATACCGCTTATATTTCGTGATGACCCCAAGTAACTGCGCGACAAAGTGAAAGTAGACGGGTGTGATACAGATAGCGCCAGCCATGAACATGCGCGTCCAGAACTCCGCATCCGCTGCATTACTCGAAACCTGCCACGAAAAATAGCAGAAACTCCACCACACAATAGTGGCGGCAAACGCTCCGAAAAGTTGATTGAGACGCGACCTCCGATCAGCGAATACAACAAGGAGACCTATCACGGTACTCGTCGCGACGTTTATCAAAGCCATTATGGCGAAAACATTCATACAAAAAGAAAGACCGGAGTGCGCAAATTATAGCACTCCGGTCCGTTGTTGTTCGTCGGTGTATCCGACTCAAAGCTTCTGACAGATCGCCACGGTATGAATACCGTGCGGCTCAGTGGCAAGGCGCGGCGACAGGAAATTTCCGTTGACCAGGATGTCCTGAAACTGCGCCTTGGTGCGGTAGATCATTGCCCAATCCACGACGTGTTCGAGAAAATACGTCTCTGAATTGGGGTGAACATGGCACGTGAGGAAGAACCCTTTCGGCTGGATGGCCATACGGATCTTCCTGACCAGTTTTTCCGCAAGCGACGTCCTGAGGTAGTCCATCAATCCGCACATCTCGACGATGTGGGGATCGAAACCCTTGGAATGCTTGTCGAACATGATCACATCGGCTTTGACGATCTGGATCGCATCTTCGACGCCGTACTGGGCCGCGAGCTCGCGAGCGTATTGCAGCGCCGTATGGTCCTGGTCGATCAGCATCGCCGTGACGGGATAGCCTTCGGCGCGAAGAGCTGCCATGACCTCGATGACACCTTGTGCAGTTCCTGCCGCAAGCGACAGAACGCGCACGGGACCATCAGACGACTTGGATGCCTCAATGATCGCGAGACGGAGTTCCCGCTTCACGATCTTCAGCCGGTTACGCACCGCTTGCGCGTTGCGAACCTGCATCCAAAAGTGATCGATATGTCGGGTGATGACGTTGCCGCCTTCGCCCTGTACAAATCGGTAGCATGCATTGAGTGCAGGCCAGCGCGCTGAGCCGTCCTTCACCCTGCGACTGTTGATGCTCAGGCCGTCGACGATAATGGAATTGGTGTACACCTTCATTCCGAGGAATGAAAAGAGCACCTTTTTCACATGCACGTATGCAGCCAGTAGCACCATGAACGGCGCGAGCAGCCTGTACGGCCAGACGATCAATTCGAATTCGGACACCGAACTCTGCGGACGAACCACAGGTACGGATCTGCCGCGAACCAACTCAACATTAGCCATGGGATCCCCCGTGGGTTGGATTTGACAAAAGCCCTATCAAAGAGCCTGCGGACATGGTAGCACGAGACGATGATTCGCTCAAGTGTCAAGACCGCCCTGGGGGATAACTTAACTCTTCACGAATGCAAATGCGATGAAGGCGACGATCAGCCAGTACAGCCGGTAGAGCTCCCCAAAAGCCCCCTGGATGACCGGATTGAAGGACCAAAAGGTCTGAAGCGGTGTTACATGCCACATAGAGAGGACGACGACCGTGGTCGCGAGACCTGTCGCGATGGCGAACAGCGGCCGGGCCGAATCGTCGGAGAGAGTGGATGTAGTGCGGTACATCACGAATGTGAGCAAAACGACCAGCGCGCTGTACATGCTTGCGGCAACGAACGGAGTTACTCCGGCCAGCATGCCGCCGATCATGAACGAGTTCGGAATATACGAGAACAGCGCACTCGATACGATAAGCGAAAGTGACAATGCGATCGCGAGACTTGCGCCGAGTCTGAGCGTCACGACCGTGATCATTGTTGCGAATAACACAGCCGCCACAATATCGACGGGCAGCGTTGTAAAAATACTTTGCACTGCGCCGAGATCCATGGGGTGATTATAGTCCCCGTTCGCCATCACAGACGTGTGTTCTGTGTATTACTTGACGAGGCACTTTATCTTGATAAAGTGCTATCTATGAACTGGAGCTCAGAACCGAACGCCAAATTGCTTGACGCACTCATGGTGCTCAGGTCCAGATCCGATGCTCGCGCTTTTTTGCGCGATCTCATGACCGAGAACGAGATCGAGGAGTTCGGTAAGCGATTTCTCACTGCGCGAATGCTCAGCGATGCCATTCCCTATACGGACATTCAAAATGCTACCGGCTTCAGCTCGACGACCGTTGCGCGAGTATCCAAATGGTTACAAACGGGTGCCGGCGGGTACCGCACAGTCATCAATCGTCTCCATCATCCGGCCGTCTCTAGCGGGAGAGGGTTGCGTTGATCTCATTTCGGATCTGCTTAACCCCCTCTCGCGAGGGGGTTTTTCTCGTGCGAGGTGATCTTTTACACACAACGAGGTACGAGCCATGCATGGTGGATACTGCGACGAACCGGAATACAGCAAAAAAGCACAACGAAGGCAGGAGCTTGAGATGAGCAATACAAGGATGCTGTTCCAGCGCGCGCTCAGTGATGAGTCGCTCACACTCGCACTGCCGGCCGAGCGCAATCTACGGCCACGGACACTGGAGGTTCTTTCGTTCGCGGGGATGCAAACCGACTCTGTGAACGAGCGGGCGGGAATACGAGCTATCGAGGATGTCGACGGATTCTCGAGCGCACTATTCCTTCGGCAACCGGACATCATCCGACTTGTGCAAAGCGGCCGACTGCCTGCAGGCCTCGTCGGCATGGATGCCCTCATGGAGAGGCTTGCATGCGCGTATGTGAACAACGAAACGTCTCCTGACCTATTCCTTGCGGCGCAGCTCCACTACGGAAACGCAGGGTTCGGTCCGGCGCCACGCATCGTCCTGTTCACCAAAAAGAATTCCTGGATCGATTCTCGCGCGAAATTCATGCGACGATTTCGGGATCGGAGACTACTGGTGGCATCGGAGTTTCCGAAGATCACACGGGGATTCTTTCGATCAAATGGTGTCGATGGTATACCGGTCCGATCGTACGGCGCGACCGAGGCACTCGTCGCATCGGGTCTGTATGTTGCAGGCGTCTGTATCGCCGAGACACGGAGGACTCTCGACGACAACGGTCTCGTCGAGATCGAATCCATCGGACGCGCCCCCGTCGTTCTCATCGTAAATCGTACATTCCTCGGACTCAACGGAGCGACTCCGGTCATTGAACGCCTGGCACGACGGCTGACACGTGCTGTTGAATCGCTCACAGTGTGATAGAACCAAAAGACCCGCACGATGTGCGGGTCTTTTTTCTAGAGTCCTTCTGCGCGCAGTTTGTCTATTAGTTCGCGTTGCTCTTTCGATAGTTTCTTCGGGAATTGAATATCGACTTTGACAAGCAGGTCTCCGCGATTGTTCCTGCCGTACGGGACGCCCTGGCCTTTGACTCGCAACATGTCACCATGTGTAACTCCTGCCGGGATCTCGACAGGTAGATCCCCTTCGACGCCGCGCACGTGATACGTAGAGCCGATGAGCGCATCTGTAAGCTTGACCGGAAGTGTTCGGACGAGGTTATTCCCTTCGCGCGTGAATGCTGCATCCGACTTTACATGCAATTTCACATACAGGTCGCCGGCACTACCTCCCGAGGCGACCTCTCCCCGCCCAGGCATACGGATCATCTCTCCGTCAGACACTCCCGCAGGAACAACGATATGGATCTCTTCTTCCTTCTTGGCAACGCCTGCTCCCTGGCATGTCTCGCAGGGCTTCTCCGGTACCTGACCTTTGCCGTGACACTTGGGACATGTGCGAGTAGACGTGAACGAGCCGAAGAATGAATTGCGAGTCTCGCGTATCTCTCCTTTGCCGTTACAGGCTCCGCACGCCACCATAGAGCTGCCTTTTTTCGAACCGGTGCCGGTGCATGTATCGCAGACACCTGTCTTTGATATGAGCACCCGTCGGTCGGTACCGAAGATTGATTCGTGAAATGAGAGCTCGATATCGATCGAGATGTCTCGTCCGCGAGCCTGACGAGCGCCCGCACCGCCGAAGAATTCGCCGAAGATGTCACCGAGATCGAATTCCACGTTCTGTCCGTTGAATCCGCCTTGGAAACCCTGGAAATTCGAGAAGTCGAATCCTTGGAATCCACCCCCCTGACCGCCGGCGAACGTCTTGCCGTAGGTATCGTATTCTGCACGACGTTTCTTGTCGGAGAGCACGCCGTAGGCTTCGCTCACTTCTTTGAATTTCGCTTCGTCACCCCCTTTCTTATCGGGGTGATATTTCTGTGCAAGTTTTCGGAATGCGGATTTTATTTCATCCTCGCTCGCTGTGCGAGCTATACCTAATATGTCGTAGTAATCCTTCATTGTTTATTTTGTGTCGTCTGCCTTTGGCTCTTCACTTTCCGGCTTTGGGGCATCCTGCTGAGCTTTTTGCATCGCTTCGCCTATCGCGCTCATTGCCTGATTCAATTCTGTGGTCGCTGTCGCGATAGCCTGCTTATCAGATCCGGTTCGCGCGACTTTGAGCGCATCGATCTTGTCCTGAATGTTCTTTTTGATTTCGTCAGTAGCCTTTTCCCCGTGCTCTCGGAGCGCCTTTTCTGCCGAATAGACGGTCTGATCCGCAATATTCTGCGCCTCTACGAGTGCGCGCTTCTCTGCGTCCACCGTCGCATTCGCGTCCGCCTCTTGTCGCATCTTCTCGATCTCGGCCTCAGAGAGGCCGGATGCCGCTTCGATGCGGATCGACTGCTCCTTGTTCGTTGTCTTATCCTTTGCTTTGACGGAGAGAATACCGTTGGCGTCGATGTCGAATGTGACTTCTACCTGCGGCATGCCGCGAGGCGCAGGCGGAATACCGTCAAGATTGAATTTACCGAGTGACTTGTTGTCTGCTGCCATCGAACGCTCTCCCTGCACGATATGGATCTCAACCGATGGTTGATTGTCAGATGCGGTAGAGAACGTCTGCGAGCGCGACGTTGGTATCGTAGTGTTGCGTTCGATGAGCTTCGTTGCGATCCCTCCCATTGTTTCGATTCCGAGCGAGAGCGGAATAACATCAAGCAAGAGTACGTCTTTGACGTCGCCCTGCAAAATACCGCCCTGAAGCGCTGCGCCGAGCGCCACGACCTCGTCCGGATTCACGCCCATATGCGGCTTTTTGCCGAAGAAGTCTTCGACGGCCTTCTGCATGGCCGGCATTCGTGTCTGACCGCCCACCAAGATCACTTCGTTGATGTCGGCGATCTTGAACGGGGATGCTTCCATTGCGCGCTTGGTGATAGAGAGGGCGCGATCAATATGCTCTTGCGTAAGCTCTTCGAGCTTCGCACGGGACATCTTGATAAGCAGATGCTGCGGGCCTGCGTCTGTCGACGTGATGAACGGGATGTTGATCTCGGTCTCCATCGCGGTTGAGAGTTCGATCTTTGCTTTCTCTGCAGCTTCGTCGAGTCGCTGACGAGCAAGCGAGTCACTGCGCACGTCGACGCCGGATTCTTTTTTGAACTCTTCACCGATCCAGTTCATTATCTTCTGGTCGATGTCTTTGCCGCCCAAGTGCGCGTCGCCATCTGTCGAACGAACCTCGATCACATCGTCGCCCACTTCGAGCACCGAAATATCGAATGTACCGCCGCCGAAGTCGAACACAACGATCTTCTCCTCCTTTTTCTTGTTGAACCCGTATGCGAGCGCTGCCGCAGTCGGCTCGTTGATGATGCGCTTTACGTCGAGGCCGGCGATCTTGCCTGCATCTCGTGTCGCTGCACGCTGTGTGTCGTTGAAGTACGCGGGTACTGTGATGACTGCTTCGGTGATCGTTTCCCCGGTGCGTGCCTCGGCATCAGCCTTCAGCTTCTGGAGGATCATGGCCGAGATCTCCTCCGGTCGGTACCACTTATCACCCATTTGTACCTCCACGCCCCCGTTCTCGGACTTTCGAATTTCGAACGGGACAGAGCCCTTATCCTTCTGCACCGCAGCTTCGTCGTACGTGTGTCCGATGAATCGCTTGATCTGATAGATAGTGTTCTTCGGATTTGTGACTGCCTGACGCTTTGCGATCTGGCCGACAAGTCGTTCGCCCGCCTTTGAGAGAGCGACGATCGAAGGGGTCGTGCGACCGCCTTCGGAGTTCTCAATTATCTTCGGTTCGCCCGACATCACGACGGCTATCGCCGAGTTAGTAGTTCCTAAGTCAATTCCCAGAATTTTTGCCATATAGGTATTTCGGTTAAAGATCTAATGATACGAACATTATACGACGTTTTTAGTATCGGTCAAATTTATGCTTTCACTATCACTTGCGCCGGTCGCAGTACATGCTCTCCCGCTTTGTATCCGTATCGCAACACCTTATAGATGGTGCCGCTTTCGCCGGGGACGTCCTCAATTTCCTGCACTGCCTCATGGAGATAGGGGTCGAGCATGTCGCCGGGCTTTCCGTAGCGTGTAATGCCGTTCTTAGACAGCATCTCCAGGAGCTGATTGCGGATACCATCGATACCACTGCGCCACGTCGGATCTACGCTCTCCCACGATGGCGAGCCGTAGGCCATGTCAAAGCTGTCTAGAGACGGTAACAGGTCTTCGATGAGATTCGCTTTAACTCGGGCGGCAAGGCGAATACCATCATGCGCCGCCTCCTTTTTCATATTGATCGCATCTGCCTTCTCTCTTTGCCAGCCCGCGAGATATTCGTCGCGCTTCTGCTGAGCTTCCTTGAGTTCTGCACGGAGCTTCTTGATCTTGGCCTGTGCGGCGCCGACAGAGCCGAGTTCCTCCTCGGGCTCAAAGTCCAGTTCCTCCGTTTCCTGCGGAAGCTCGGCCTCGTCGTCGAATGATTGAGTGGAGTGATTCATGACGGGCGGAGTATACCAAAACGAATTTCGTATCGCAAAAAAAGCGCCCCGATCGCACCGGGGCGCTCTGTAAACAGTATCTACGTTTCGTATCTCATGCGAAGGCAGTGATGTCGATCATCGGCGACACACGAGGCACGTCTTGCGTACGAATGCGACCACGAAAGCTTCGCTCCCGTGATTTCGTTTTGAGGATCGGTAATGGTGCATGAAAAGCGGTCGCCAGGCAGCAGTTCCGTGTCGAAGCTCTCGCACCCGTACAGCCAGTCGTTGACCTGCTCGTCGAAACGCGCGGCATAAACATGCATTTCTGTGTGGCCGCTGAAACGAACCTCGTACACGGTGCCGGCAAAGAATATGCGTGCGCCCGGTGCGATTCGCCAGCCTTTCGGCCAGTCGTCCGAGTACTCGGCCAGTTGCGAGAGTTCATCAGCCCGGAGTGCGCGCACTCCCTTCGGAAGCCATACCGACGTAAGTTCACGTACATGCTCACCCACGGTTCGAGCGGTGATAGATCGTGTGAGAGAAATATTATTGCCGTCCCACGTCCAGTCAGCTGCCGCCATGTTGGAGCGCAAAACTTCCAGAGGCATCTCTGTGAATGTTGTGGTATCGATCTGCAACAGATGCTTACCGAGCGTGAGCGGTACAGCGAAGTCCGTCATTGAGCCACCTCTTGGTTCCCGCACCAGTGTGCCCGAGCGCGGCTGTATGTCAAAGAATCACCCACCTGGACAGTCCATCGCACGGAGTTACAGTACAGACTGTTCAACGAAGGAGATGGCAATGGGAAGTGCAATGAACAGCGGACTGTTCGTTCGCAATAAGTCGACAAGGCAGCTTGGAGTGACGACCGTGGACCCGTACGGGATCTGCGCACCCGGCGAGGTTGCGATAACGTTCACTGATTCCAGTGATCCGGATCAACGGCTCGGTAACGGTTATCCGGTCGGTGACTGGGAGGTGGTCGCCGACAACACACTGACCGACGCCGAGCGCAGGAAATTCGCCTGGGCTCGTACTGCCCGAACTCGGGCCTCATAGCTGATGCTACGAACAGATCTCTAACGAAAAAGTCCCCGCTCTCGCGGGGACTTGTTTTTTGCGCGATACGACCGCCTGGTTATGTGACGGCACCACTGCGGGTCGCTTCGCTCCTTGAGAACCCAAGGTTCTCAACGCGTCTTCGCGCTACTCTCCTCCACGGGAAACTGCCGTTTCCCGACCCCTTCCCGGCCTCCGTGCTCAAAACGAAAAATTCCCCCTTTCGGGGGAATTCTTTTTATCGTTTTGACCACTGAGGTGCCCTTCGCGCTCCCTTGAGGCCGAACTTCTTTCGTTCTTTTGCACGAGGATCTCGCTTGAGCCAGCCGCGAACCTTGAGGTCTTTTCGCTGAGTCGGTTCGATCGCGATCATTGCGCGAGAGATACCGTGTCGGATCGCATCTGCCTGAGCCTTGTGGCCACCGCCCTGAACCTTTGCAGATACGGCAAACGTCGCACCGAGTGCCTGAAGCGGCGAAAATGCCGTCTTTACCATCTGCGCGAGCGGAAAGTATTCTTCAGCTGTTCGTCCGTTGACCGTCATCGACGAAGTCTTTGCCGCCGTGAGTCGCACACGTGCGCTTGCCGTCTTTCGACGTCCGATTGCCTCTGTGTATTCCTTGGTTGCCATAGACTAAGCGTTAACGATTAAGTTCTTCATGCGCGCTGTGTGCATTGTGTTGCGCGGGATCATTCTAGAAACTGCCACAACAACAGCCTGGCCATGTCCTTTGCGTGCATTCAAGTTCGAGAGCGTCTCCTTTTTGAGACCGCCGGGATAGCCGGAGTAGTGTGTGTATACCTTCTGCTGTCGCTTGCGTTCTCGTGTGTAGATCTTGGAGCAGTTATTGACCGTGACCTTTACGTCAGAGCGGATGTTCGGCGTGTAATCGGCCGAAGTCTTGCCCATGAGCGCCTTTGCAGCCTCGGATGCGATGCGTCCGATAGTCTTTCCTGCTGCGTCGATTGTGTAGGTTTTTGTTGCCATAAAATTCTATTTTTTGTCCTGGACGAATTCGATACGAGCCGCATCATGCACTCGCTTGCCCTCGCGTCCGATGCGTACGATGCGGGTGTAACCGCCTGCACGTGTCGCGTAACGAGGCGCGATGGTGTCATGAAGCTTCTTGGTCGCGGTCGCAGAGTTCAAACGAGTCATAACATCACGTCGGGATGCCACAGTGTTCTTCTTGCTCGTGGTTACCAATCGCTCAACGAACGGACGGACTTCTTTCGCCTTAGTGATCGTGGTCACGATACCCTCCTGAAGGATGATAGAGCGTGCGAGAGATCGCAAAAGCGCTGTGCGCTGTCGCTTGTCTCGTCCCAATGTTCGGTTTTTAACGTGATGTCGCATACGAATTTATTACTGGCTGCGGAGCGTGAGTCCGAGATTAGAAAGTGCGCGCTTGATGTCCTGCAATCCCTTCTGACCGAGTCCTTCGATCGCCAAGAGATCATCCTCTCGCTTGCGAACAAGTCCGCCGACGGTTCGGATAGATGCATTATCAAGGGCCATCTCTACGCGCTGCGGCATGTTGAGCTCCGTGATGCGGGTCTTCAAGATTTCAGCGTCCATAGGCTGCACCTTTTCAGGGAGGCCCATACGAACGTCACTCGACGGTACCGGAGACATTTCCGGAGCCTCCTCTTCTTTGAATCCGACGACAGCCTTGAGCTGGTGGATCATGGTCGTGATCGAAGACTCGAGTGCCTCTCGCGGAGCGAGCGTGCCGTCAGTTTCGATAAGGATACGGAGTCGGTTGAAGTCTGTTCGATCGCCGACACGCATGTTCTCTACTTCGTAGTTCGCGCGACGGATCGGGCTGAAGATCGCATCGAGTGCGATGGAGCCGATATCCACTCGCTCCTTCTGGTGCTCTTCCTTCGGAATATAGCCGAGTCCGCGTTCTGCGCGAAGTTCGAGCTCGAACGGTCCCTTGCCTGTCACCTCTGCGATGATCTGTTCAGGATTGAGGATCTCTACCTGGCCCGGAAGATTGAGGTCTTCGGCGGTAACGGTCTTCGGACCCTTTACATTGAGGGTGATGGTCTGTGGTTCGTCCGTGTTGAGCTTCAAGCGGATCTTGCGGATATTGAGGAGGATCGTGACAACGTCTTCCTTTACACCTTCGATCGTGGAGAACTCATGAGCAACACCCGGCATCTTTACGTGTGTGACAGCAGCTCCCGGGAGCGAGGAGAGGATGATGCGGCGGAGGGAGTTACCGAGCGTAAAGCCGTATCCCGGATAGAGTCCGTCGATCTCGTATGTACCGCTGCGCTCGCTTTCATTGACGACACGAGGCTTGGACGGGAGTGCGATGTGATAGTCAGACATAAAGTTTTATATGCGAGAAATTAAAGGGTTGACTGGTAATAAAAATAGATGCGCAAAATTCGGGCGATTATAACACTATCGGCTGTAGAACTCAAACACCGTAGCGTAATCTAGGCCTGTCTCGACTGTCGTGTAGGCCGGTTCTCCGGAGACTTCTGCTTTGAGAACACTTACATCCATGGTGACCCACTGCGGTACTGAGCGGCGGTTCTCAACGTCAGCGAGACCGGCAAAAAGCGGGCTCTGACGGCTGCCTTCGCGGATAGTGATCACGTCGCCTTTTTTGAGGTGATGTGACGGCGTCGTAGTGCGACGTCCGTTTACCATAATGTGACCGTGAGATACGAGCTGGCGGGCCATGCGGCGGGTGCCGGCGAGACCTGCGCGATAGACAACACTGTCTGCTCGCATTTCAAGCGCTTTGTGCAACGCAGTAGAAGGATCGGCCTCTTTCATTGCCTTTTCCGCGTAATTAGAAAGCTGGCGCTCATTGAGACCATAGGTGTATCGAACACGCTGCTTTTCAAGCAACTGTCGGCCGTAGTCAGAACCCCCGCGTCCGCGTGGCTTCTTTTTGGTCGCGGCGGTGCGAGCTTCAGAGAGAGCAAACTTGTTCGTCTGCGTCTGCTCGAAGACACCGGCGCCAAGGCGCTTTGCGATCTTATACTTTGATTTTACAGGCAACATATATGGCAGTTAAATTAGATGCAAAAATTAGACGCGTCGAGGCTTCGGGGCACGCGGGCCATTGTGCGGCACCGGAGTATCGTCCGAGATGCGAGTAACATCGATGCCCTTTCCGGCGAACGCTCGGAGTGCTGACTCGCGACCAGAACCAACACCACGGATGATGACGTCGACTTCCTTAACGCCGATGATCGCAGCCTTATCGCCGACGATCTCGCCGACTTTCGCAGCTGCGAACGGTGTGCCCTTCTTGGCACCGGAGAATCCAAGACTGCCGGAGGACGACCACGCGATCGCATTGCCGTTCTTGTCGGCAAGGAGAACCTTGGTGTTGTTGTAGGTAGCGTGAATGTGAAGCGTGCCCTGAACGATGTTCTTTTTGGCAACGCGAGCAAGCGCGCGTGACTTAAGTCCCGCGTCCACTGTTCCTCCTGATTTTCGTATGATTCGTTTTTTTCCCATAGGTGTGTTTTCTGTTCGGTTGAAGAAAGCGTCAGTAAGCAGATTTCTCGTGCCTCCGGATCATTTCCTCGGTCTAGCCGATCAGATCATGTCTTCTCGAGCTTACGTCGACCTGATGTCATCGTCTGGCGCTTATTGCCTCGGATGGTTCGATTGTTGGTTTTTGTGCGCTGACCGCGTGCAGGGAGTCGCTTTTGGTGGCGAGAACCTCGGTATGACTTGATGTCCTTGAGACGTCGAACATTCGAGCTGATCTGTCGTCGGAGTTCGCCTTCTACAGTGAACTTCTCAAGCGCTTCGCGAAGAGATGATTCCTGTGCAGGAGTGATGTCCTTTGCGGTTGCACCGTGCTCGATGCCGAGCTTGGTCAATGTTGCCTGCGCACGCGGACGACCCACGCCGTAAATAGCCGTGAGAGAGATCTCAAGTCGCTTTTCGTCCGGAATTGTGATGCCTGCTATACGCATGAAATGTTGATGAAGTGGATGAATTAACCTTGTCGCTGTTTGTGGCGCGGATTGGTGCAGATAACCCAAAGTCGACCGCGTCGTTTAACGTGTCGGCAATGCATGCAAATTTTCTTTACTGAAGCTTTAACTTTCATGTTATTTGAATACCACCGTTATCCCTACCTCCCAAGAGAATCTCAGGTGGGCGGGACTATTTAGTTCGAGCTTAGGAACGGCGGACGATCCTCGCTCTGCCGCCGTACGGATCAAGTTGCAACTGCACCCGATCGCCGACAAGCACCTTAATTCTGTGCAGACGCATTTTCCCGGCAAGGTACGAAAGTACGATCTCACCTTTGTCGAGCTTTACGCGAAATAGCGTGTTTGGAAGCGCCTCTTCGACGGTTCCTTCCACAACTTCTGCATCAGCCATATCTGCGTGTCAAAGATTAGCAATTTAGGGCTTAAACGTCAAGTTTTAGGCTCGCTGTTGCTGATCCGAGGTTAGTTCGCGGTTGACGGATCCGCTATTTTAATGCGAATTCGCGAGGCATCGCCCGGGAATGTACTCGACCAGAAGGGCTCTATACGGGCCGTGGCTGACTGTATACCCGGGAACCCGGTCACTATCGTCTGGAAGGCACTTTGGTCTCTCCCGGCGAGCGCCTGGGCCAGTTCCGTTGCGTTTACCTGCCACACGAGCATGGCCTGTCCGGTCAGCTGGATCTGAACCGGATCAACTCCCGGTGTTGTTGATGCGCTCACGAGCAATCCGCCAAAATCCTGCATCGGAACCATCCGGATGGTGGCGTTTTCGGTCTCTGCCGAAACAGTGCGCGCAACCGCAAGTGCGAACTCAGGTGCCGACAAGAGCGGCACGACCGCAGTCATCTTTTCATGGATCTTCGCTCCGGTGCCTTCGGATGTGGTCGGAAGAGTTGTGTAGGTGATCTGTGCAAGTTCCGGGAATGTCGCTATTTCCCCCGTCGACAATGCAGTGATCGCGTCACGCGCCTTCTGCTCAAGACGGGCTCGCACCGCTGATCGTGCTCCCGCGAGCGCCCCCTCTGATACCCCCGGTCTATCTCCATTGAATCCCCCGGTAAATGCCGAAGCTGCTTGTGCGTACACTTTGTCGTACTCTGTTGCGCCCTTGAGACCCGGAACCGTGAGTTTGCCCGGTGCGATGTTGTATTGCTCTCCTACTGCATCGGCGACGACGGTCACCGTGACCTGACCAGGGGTGGTACCCGATTTCCCTGGTACCGAAATATCCGCAGGTGCGCGGAAGATCAAACCGCCTGCAGCTTCGAAACGAGTATTTTTGATCAGTTTTACCGGCGTAGTCGAGTAGTCGTTGTACACGGTGATCGTGCCGCTCGCTTTTTCTTCAGCGTGAATCGTTCCCGAACTTTCAACCGGCTCGGAATCTTCGATCTCGATCGTCTGCGTCGTATATGTGAGCGATCCTGCCGATGCTGCATCCTTCGGATACGCTGTAAATCGCGATGTCTCATCAAAAACTACTGTGTGCGAACGCGGCTCCACCGAGACCGAAGTCCCGCGCAGTGCGATCATCGCGAGTATTCCCACCACACTGACCAGCACGAATACAACAAGCCACAACCACTTCCTGCGGGGTTTATTTGTCTTCTGCATAGGAGGAGAATACCGTGGAGCGTCCCGCATGTCGTCCCGCACCCTTCGCGGAGCAGAAATATTACGTATTGACCTCTCTTTCGTGCTTGTTTCTCCGGATCCTTCGCTTGCGGTATCACCCGGGATCAAGACCTCGTCTTCATCGCTGTCCATGTCCGGAATAGTGATCGACTCCTCGACAACAGTCGGGGCGCGGTGAACGTCCGGATCACGCTTGAGGGATGCCGAACGAGCCTGGGCCTTTCTACCGCCGTTCTGCGGGGGCAGGATGTCCTGAAAGTAATCCTTCGCCATTGAATGAAAAGTATATCACGATAGGACTCGACACAATTTCATTAAGCTGTTTCTGTGTTAACAAGTGCAGCGCCGAACAGTATCTGTGCTCGGAGATCCTCATCGGCGAGAACGAGAGTTCGCGGGTCCGTATTCTCCAGAACACGAACTGCAAACGGTAACGTCGTCGCAGTGAATTGGGTAAAGTCGAGCCGGGAGAAGAATTGTTTCATCCAGTCGATAATATCGGGATTCGCGGAAAGGACGAGTGTATTGGCAAGTCGTCGCTCAGCAGCCAGGCCACCGAGTGCTTCTCCGAATATTTTTGCGAGTTCGGGCTCGGCGGATGCCATGGCAACGCGAATTGCCTCACACGCGGCTCCTTCGCACGTGTCGCGGCTCAGCATTCTGATATACCCGAGCGTTTCTTCAGCGTTTCGTTTGGGATCGATACGGGTCAGTATCGTGCGTAATCCCTGCGGTACGACGCGCTCTCCTACCGGAAATCCGTCGCGTACTGAGATCAGATGGGTTACATCCACTCCCATATCGACAGCTAAATAGTTTTCATCATCACGAAGTGTGGAGCCCAGTACCGTTTGCATAGCACGAGCGTATGAGCGCCACTGTATCGAAGCTGTGGGATATGCTCGCATAAGCGCCGCTTCTGCGTTCTTTTTTACCGTTTGGTCGACGTCACTCACGATCGCACTCACTACAAGAGCGTGTGCAGAACGACCTTCCGGATGTACTACCGGATAGCCGTTGAGCCAGGTCCGGATGACCGCCGCCTCCATCAGTGCGTTCATGTCAACGGTTTTCACTTCAGTAAGCAGCTCCTTGGCGAGAGCACTGATGTTGGTCTCGAATATTTTTGTTTCTACGGCATAGTCGACACGCTTCCGGACCGTCAATGAATGTGACCACGGTTGGTGCACCATGCAATAGACTTTACCCACGCGCGCATTGATCCCTTTTTGAACCGCCTTCTCATGTAATCGTTTGCAGACATCGTCGACACGCTCGCCAATGGCAACAATGGAATGCTCCGCTGACTCGTCGTCGATACTAATGAGAGTATACGTTTGTGCATGTACACGGATAACTCCGTTGGCGCTGGTTGCCAGCGCCGCCCGTGCGCCGCCAGGCGCTATATCAACGATCGCGAATACGTCTTCGCGAAACGGTAGACGAATATTCAACATTAAAATGATTATACCCTGTGAGATATGGACTCCGACTAATTTGTGTGTCGGATTGTGAATTGAAGTCGGAAAATTCTATTTGACGAGCACACCCTTGATACGACGAATGCCCGCTGCGACAGCCTCTTCTTTTTGAATTTTGAAAACTCCCCCTTCCTCGATCTCGCTCGTATTGGATACGTGCGGTCCGCCGCAGAATTCGATCGAGAACGCACGTTCGAACTGAGGATCATCTACATCCGCTCCGACCGGTCCGAGCGAGTAGACCGATACCATATCAGGATACTTGGCACCGAATTCGTGCTCCGCTCCGAGCTTCTCCGCCTCTACCTTCGGTAGCGTTGAGCGGGTCATCGGCAAATGCATTTTGATCTGTTCGTTAACGATACGCTCCACCTCAGCTTTCTGCTCCGGGGTCATTTTTTCTCCATGCGAAAAGTCTATTCGGA
>JAGOTU010000048.1 GCA_018061585.1 Minisyncoccota bacterium
GTCTACCACGAGAATTCGCAGATTGCGCGCGAGACTGTCATGTGCGTCGCTTCGGGATTCATTCACGGTGATATCCACGAGCGGAAGGCGAATGATGAACTCGCTCCCGGCACCTTTGCCCTCGCTCTGCGCCTCAACACTGCCGCCGTGCATATTAATGATCCGTTGTACCAACAGTAATCCGATACCGAGACCGCTATTGATGGTGCTCTTGTTAGCCCCCTGGTAATACATATCAAATATCCGGGGAAGGTCAGCGGCGTCGATACCGGCACCATTGTCCCGGACGCGAATAAGTACATCGACTCCGTCGCGTTCGATATCCACCCAGATCGATCCCCCGGCCGGCGTGAATTTTACGGCGTTGGAAAGCAGATTACTGACCGCTTGTTCAAGACGTGTTTCGTCGGCAACTACGGATAGCGGCACAGACGGATACGCAAGATGTAGTGTGATGTCCGCGCTGCGTATGACGCCGTCGGTCGCACGAACTGATCGCTCGATCAGACGCCGAAGATCGATCGGCTTGGCGGAAAGGGATATGCGGTCCTGCGTGAATCGGGTCACATCCAAGAGGTCATTCAATAGACGCGCCATATGGTCGAATTGGTGCTCCACGATATCGAGCTCCTCTTTGATATCCGTCGGAGTGTTGCGAAGTTTCAATAACTCCAAAGAGCTTTTGATGGGCGCGAGGGGATTACGAAGTTCGTGTGAAAGCGCAGCGAGAAAGATTTCTTTGGATTTATCGCGAGTTTCGATCTCATGGAAGAGCCGCGCGTTGTCGAACACGACCGCAAGGTGAAAGCAGAATTCCTGGAAGAATTCGAGGTCAGTCTCATCGTATGTGCGGCCGGAATCAGTGTACGCGAGCGTCATCGCACCTACGCCCTCGCCTCGCGAAATGATAGGAATGATCATGAATGACCGGATGCCAAGATTGCGAATGTCCTCCATGCGCTCCCCGGAATCAGACATAGTCTGCAGGATCTCTTCCGTCATGAGAGGAATGAATATCGGGGTCTGATTCCGGATCGTGTTCAGCATCGCGTCCTGAGAATATTTTTTGTCGAATTCGTGAAGTGTTTTGGCATTTTCGGGATCAATATTTATGACGGCAACATGACGCACGACGCCGTCTTCGAGTACGCTCATCGAGCACCAGTCGGCGAGATTCGGGACGGCAAGTTTTGCCTTCTCGACGAGACGTTGATCAAAATCGAGGTTGAGGGAAAGGATCTTTGCGGACTCGACCATGAACTCTAGCTTGTTCTCTCTGGATTTTCGTATCGAGATATCACGCATCGATGAGATCACGTATTCAAGTGCTCCGGAAGCATCCAGTATCCGTTTGGCAGAAACAGAGAGCCACTTGTGTTTGCCGTCGGGATCAATGTACTGCATCTCTTCGCGCGGCACATTCTCGCCGTCGAATGCCCGATACACGGGTGCACGACGTATGCTTGAGGATGCGTTCTCGACGATCCTGACGCTCATGGCGGCTCCGGCGGGTTTGAGTTGAGTTCCTGGGGCGAGCGGGAGATTCGTTATTCTACGAGCAGATCGGTTCGCGTACACCAGATCTTTATCCTTACCCCATATGATCACTCCCTCATCGAGGGAATCGAAAAGGGGTGGTAGTTGCGTATGATCTTGAAAGTTGAGGATCGCTCTCGTGACAGTCATTAAATGTGCAGTCTACAGACCGAACATGAACGAATCATGAAGACTAAAAAATCGCTCAACCAGGCCATCATTTAGGCGGCGGGTGTCAGGTCGTGAAAAACTGCCTCGAGATTGTTACCGAACGGGTCGGTCACGAATGCGCCGTAATAGCCGGGGGAGTATTCAGTACGATAACCGGGAGCACCGTTATCCGTGGCACCTGCTTCTAGGGCCTGTGTGTAGAAGGCGTCTACAGCCTCCTTGCTCTCGGCCTTGAGGGCTATGTGCACGTTATGTGCGGCCTCACGCTGAGAGAACCAGAGGTCTGCGACGCCGCCGGTACCCATTCCGATAACGGACCATTCGGGGTAATCGCTCAGCATCGTATAGCCGAGCGGCTTCAAGGCGGGGATATAAAATGCCTTCGCTTTCTCTATATCTGTTACGTACAGTCCGACATGATCTAACATAGGTAAATATACGGATTAGGATAATTATTTCGCTATTCTTTCTCTGAAGTATCAACGCGCGGGGTGTCTTTATGATGAACACTTCGCCACGCATTGAACCGCTCCTTTATTTTATCCCATGCCACGAGCCGTACACCGATCAATTCGAGACCGACGAACATAAGCCAGGCACCCGGTGTGAGCGGGGTAACGAGTGCAATGAATCCGACGAGGATAAGGATCACGCCGCCGACACGTTTCAAAACCTGCATGGTCGCAGTGTACCCCATGAGATAAAAGCTGAATTACGCCAATCATCGAATAAAGGATGTATCTCACGGGGTGTACCTTGTCCATCCGATCCCCAAGTGGATAGCGAGCCCGCACACGATATGCATGTGGTGGTAGAATATATTCCATGGAAGGGAACGTAATGGGGGGAATGATCGGGGTCATCTTTTTGGTGCTGTGCATAAGTTTTGTGAGCTTTTTGCAGCCGGCGGAACGTCAGGCCTCCGCTCATCCGTTCCTCGACCCGAATGTGGCATCAGCCGGATCCGCCGTGTATTTGAACGATCGCGGCACGCTCTCTGTCTCACCGAATCGGTAAACAGAAGACATCTTCATCTACGCTACAGTGTTCACTTGGTAGGATTGCTGCCTATGTTTTCAATTCGAAACCAACTGAGCATGCTCGCGACCGCATGTGCGGCGATCATCTTGGCGGCGATTCCGATCACGGTTACGTTCGCTCAAAGCTACAATTATAATTACAACTCCAATACGAACTATAACGGCGGCATGCCGAGCTACAGTTATGGCGGGCATAACCAGCCGCAACATCAGTATCTGTATTGGTGTACAGGCCAGGGAGGTGGCCTGCCTGCGCAGGCAGGCTACTATTCATACTCGCCGTGTCCCAGCTATCAAACACCTCCGCAGGCACCCTCGTACCCGCAGTATGAGCAACATTACCAGTCTCCGTATCAGCAGCAGAGCTACTATCCGCAGTACTCGTACCCACAATACTATTCCTATTCATATCCGCAGTATTACTATCCGTACCAGAATTACGGCTACAACTACGGATCGTATAGCTACGACTACAACTACAACTACAACTACAACTACAACTACAACTACAATTACAACAACAGCTGGGGCTATTGGTATTAATTTGCCTCGGATTCGGCTGCGCGTATTTCAGGTACGCATAATTTTCTGCTGAAAATTCGCTCGATCTCGTCCCGTCGGACTTGCGAAGCCCTGAAATACGCGCAGCCGAAAGTCCTCATGTGGCTGCGGATTCGAGTAACTTGCAACTTGGGGCCGTTTGTGGGGAAATATTAGCTGTCCCTATACGGGGGGACAATCGCCTTGCGCTGGTATATAATTGGCGCGTCGAAACGTTCACACATTACTTACACGTGTAAATCAGTTAATTGCCTTTTATATGGTACGAAAAGCAAATCCGGCGCTTTTGAAGCCGATGAACCTCTCTGAGGAACTCGAGGCGGTCGTGGGTAAGGGCCCGTTGCCCCGCTCACAGGTCGTTAAGAAGCTCTGGGAATACATCAAGAAGCACGACCTCCAGAACCCGCAGAACAAGCGCAATATCCTCGCTGACGAAAAGCTCCTTACCCTCTTCAAGAAGAAGGAAGTGACCATGTTCGAAATGACGAAGATCGTTTCGCCTCACATGAAATAGCCCGCTTACGCGGTTATACGAAAAAGCCCGGGCTTCGGTCGGGGCTTTTTTGTTTGGACTATGCACCGAACCGTGCGCGCAGCGCCGCCTCAATGTCGTTGAGTCCGACGGGTTTGGTGAGATGTCCGTCACACCCGGCGTCCAGGGCCTTTCTTCGGTCCTCGTCCTGGCCGTAGCCGGTCAGTGCGAGGATGAATGCATTGCATCCGCCCGCTCGCAGCCGTCGTGCCACCTCGTAGCCCTCTACGTCCGGCAGACCGATATCGAGGAGGATGGCGTCAGGCTCGAACTCAAATGCCTTCGCTATGCCGTCGTTACCGCTGAACGAGAGAATGCACTCATGTCCGCGGAAATTCAAAAGACGACCGAGGGCCTCGGTACCCGCCTGATTGTCGTCGACGATAAGGATCTTCAGTGTCCCGGTATCGAGTGCGTGCACTTGAACTGCGGGCTCAGCGATCGGCGCAGGCGTTGGCACGGTCGGGAATTCGATAACGAATGTGCTCCCGCGACCGAGACCGGCGGAAAGCGCCACGATCGATCCGTCATGCAGCTCGACGAGTTGCTTCGCAAGCGCGAGACCAACGCCCACTCCGGAAGTCCCATATTTTGTCGTTGATACCTGAATGAACGGCTCAAAGATCCTCGACAGCATCTTTTGCTCGATACCTGTTCCGTTGTCCCGAATGGTAACGATCGCCCGACTACCGTGCGCTTCGGCCTTGAATTCGATCATACCTCCCTGCGGAGTGTATTTCGCGGCGTTATTGAGCACATTGACGAGAACCTGTTCAATACGCAACGGATCCGCGTAGAGGGTCGCATCGCTCGACGGCATCGTTACGGTCAAGGAGTGATTGTACTTTTCGATCTGCGGTCGCGCACTATCAACCGCCTGTTCCGCCAGTTTCCTGAGGCTTACATGCTCTTTTTGGAGCTTGAGCCGCTTTTCGGAGACACGTGAGATGTCCAAAAGATCATCCAAAAGACGGCCCATCATATGAAGCCGCTGTTCCGCTCCGGCAACGAGGGCCGACTCCTCGTCCTCCGGTTTACGGCGCATACGCAGCAGCTCGAGCGTACTGAGGACGGGCGCCAGTGGATTGCGGAGCTCATGCGCAAGGATTGCAAGAAAGTCGCTCTTTGCGGAGTCCTGCTCGCTGATCTCCGAAACCGTGGTTTCAAGCTGGTTGACGTGGGCACGAAGTTCGTCGGTCGCGCGACGACGGTCCTCGATCGAGGAGGAAATAATAAGAAAGATCGCCGCAAAGATCTCCAGGAGGAGTTGTGTTTGGAACAGCCACTGTCCGATCTGCACACCCGGTGGAATATGCGTCACAGCACCGCCGATCGCTATGACCGCTGTCACGAACAGTGCGAAGGCCGTCGAGCGAGGAGAGAAGCGAAGCGATATCCAGAAGAAAGGAACGAGCAGGAAATACACCAAGGGGATCCCGCCCAGCATGCCGACACGATCCCAGAAGAGAAGGTAAGTAATGAGTGCAACGATCAGAACAGCTACCCCGTTTTCTATCAAGCGCTCGCGCTCGAGTCGTCGGTTTTGAACAAATCCCGTTATGAGTGGTGTTAGGACAAGGATACTCAAAATGCCACCCGCCCATACGGTACGCCATACGTCGCCCGGATTTTCCATGACCGGTCCGAACATACCTCGCGATATGATCGCGAGTGTGGGGACGATCGTCGTGATCCCGAGCGAAACCGCGAACAGGAGCAGCGTGTCACGAAGTCGCGAGAAATCGGCACGGAATCCGAACAGGCGAAACAAGTATGCGCCGGTGAGTGCCTGCAGAGGATTGCCGACGGCGAACGTTATGATCGCCGCAATAGGTGCGCCGGTACTGGCTGTTGCGACAAATGCCGCGAGCATGACGGCGGACGACATCCGTTTGCCCCACAGAAATACGAGCGCGAGCGCGATCCCGGATGGTGGCCAAATAAGAGCTGGCGCAGTATCCAGTCCGGAGTAGAGGAACTGGCCAAGTTTGGCGCTCAGTAGAAATGCAATGAACGTGATGCTCCAACGTCCTAAGTCTGCCCGTAGCGGCAGGTATTCTCGGAGTCCGGTGGCCGATATGTTCATACGGGTTATACGCCGTCGTGAGGCGATACTATAGCAGAAACAGGGGCTGGAAACCCCTCCGGGATCATTGTGTACTTGTGGCCTCGTTCAGGGGTAGAGTGTCGTTCACTATCGGTGTTTCCGGCTCACGTTCCGTCGTTTGAACCGGAGCGCGTGGCGCAGGCTGCACAGCTTCTTCTGTGGCTCCAGTCGATTCGGAATCGAGTGTCGACGTTGCGACCATAAGCGTTGAAGATGCGGTGTCAGGTACCGTAGGTAATGGGATGCGTGTCAGATACAAGTATGTGCCGCCCGCGCCGACCAAAAGCGAAATTATAGAGCCCGCGATGAGAGAGCCCGTGGTCCATCCGACGGTCGGCGCCGATACGGGGGACTTTGGAGCTTCGGCAACGATCGGTCGCTGGTCGGTCTTTTTCTCAGGCGACGTCCTAGAAATCTCCGCGACCGCTGCAGTAACTGGAATTTCGCGTTTCTCGAAGAGGAGGCATACGGAATTGATCCGATAGTAGGGCACGTCCGCCGATATGACATAGCCGAGATGACAGCGACACTTTCTGCAGCGAAGCTCTACCTTGTCGTCCGGTCCCGCCTCTGACTTGAACTGCAGATCGCGCTCATTGATCGGCTTCTTGAACGACGGCCAACCTGTCTTTGAGTCGAATTTCTCGTCAGACGTAAAGAGGGCGGTCTCACAAGCTGCGCATCGGTAAGTGCCCGGATCAAAATGATCCCAAAATTTGCCGAAATACGGCGGCTCGGTCACGCGATGCAGCATGACACTTACTTGTGCCGGCGACAGTTTGTTCTTTATCTCGCCGTCTTTCATTGCGGCTAGTATACATCGAG
>JAGOTU010000049.1 GCA_018061585.1 Minisyncoccota bacterium
GGGATTCGTATCAGCGATCTCCAGCACCTGTGCAGTGAAGCCGAGTGTGCGTAATGCCTTTGCAGCATTTTCGGGAGCGAGCGCGCGAATGTCGCGATTCAGTCGCGGGTAAGCATCGATAAATGACGTACCGAGGACGAATATAGGACACCCCGGGTGTTTGCCGAAAAATGTAAGATAGCCCGCATGGATCGCGGGCACATAGGCGACCAGCGCCGTATCGCTTGCACTAGCGCTGCTGGAGGGAGTTGAGAGCATTTTTCACGAGCTGCGGGATCTCACGAATGATCTCCTGCGCGAGTTGATCCGCACCCGAGATAGTGAGCTCACGTACGCGTGCGGTCGTCGACGTAGCTGCTTGCGGTGGCAAGACCACGATCTCTCCGCAATACTTTTTGTAAACGGCGAACTGATCGTCCTTATTGAAATCGTTGGTCGAAGTAGAGGTCACAAGGATGTCGGGTTTTACGGTGCGGATCAGATCGCCAATATCGTGATGCACTTCCCGCACTGAGAGAATGTCGACGCAGCGCAAGTGCGAAAGCATTTGCAAACGCTCTGCTTGTGGTACGACCGGCCGTGTCGGGCCTTTTCGCTTGCGCGTGAGTTCGTCGGAATCTACGCCGAGGATCAGAATGTCGCCAAGCGATCGTGCTCGTTCAAGATAGCGAGCGTGACCTTCGTGGATCATGTCGTACACACCCTGCGTAAGCACGATGCGGTACCCCATGCGCTTCAGATCGGCGATTATGGCCTCCACCTGTTTGAGTTCAGGAATGAGGCGGTCATCAACATTCGATGACTGCGAAAGAATGCTTTTGATCGTGACCGGGGCAGGGCGTGAGGCCTTCGCAGCGGAAGTACTTTTTTTGGGAGCTGAAGCTACTGCTGATTTTGTGCGGCCCATATGTGGATTCATTGTATATCGAAAATTTTGTCTGTCCCGTAGCCGCCGTGCACACGTGTGTTGTAATGCGTGGATATCCGGGATGCGCGTCCTGCAGAGCCTGAAGTCGTACCGGAGCTGAGATGAGCATGCTATCGTGGCCCGTATGAGCATTCACCAGACATTCCAAGGCCCCTCAGACCTTCTGAATATGATGCGGGAGCCGAAGATCGTGATCGTGGTCGCCCTCGGGAAGAACAGGGAGCTCGGGCGAGACGAAAAGCTCCTCTGGCATATTCCCGACGATCTCAAGCGGTTCAAGGCGCTTACGCTTGGGCACCCCATCATCATGGGGCGTAAGACATTCGAGAGTATCGTGCAGCAACTCGGAAAGCCGCTGCCGGGGCGCACGAACATTGTTGTGACCCGCGATCCCGGCTACACGCGAGGATGTCAGGAGCGGGGTTACACGGATGTCGTCGTCGCGCACTCGCTGCAAGAAGCACTCTCGCTCGCCAAGAATCTGAACCCGAAAGAAATTCACATCGGCGGTGGGGCACAGCTCTACACACAGGCACTTCCGTTCGTTGATCGTTTGCACCTGACACTCATTGATGACTCTGCCGAGGCTGACACATTCTTTCCTGAATACGAAGGACTATTCCCGATCAGGACATTCGAGGAGAAACGGGAGCACAATGGACTTCACTACACGTGGGTCGATCTCGAGCGATAAAAAGGACCGCCCGGTGTTCATTTCACCGGGCGGTTCTAACGTTGCGATCATTTCCCAAAGAACGCGGCATACAGGGCGCTCACGGCTCGATGGACATCGGTATCATCAACGCCGACTTCCACATTCCGTTCGCTCGATCCTTGATTCAGCATCACGATGTTGATGTCAGCTTCGGCAAGCGCGCCGGTGATCGTGGCCGCAACACCTCGTGTATGAAGCATCCCGCGGCCGACGACACATATCACCGAGATATTTCGCGAGATGCGAACATTCGCTCCGGTCATAAGTTCCATATCGTAACTGAGCGAGGCGATCTTCGAGACGAATGTCGGATCGAGCACGATGAACGAAAGTGTATCGACAGATCCGGGACAATTGTGGATGCCGATCCTGTGATCGGCGAACACTTTCGCGGTCCGGGCGAGGAATCCGATCTGTTCATCCATGCCGTACTTTTCGACCGTGACGATGAAACCGCCGCTACGCGCCGCGATCCCTGTGACCGGTCGCTTCGGGGCCCCCTCGATCCACGGTCGTATCCACGTACCTTCCGGCAGGTCCCGGTCGGTCTTACGAACATGTATCGGAATGTCGGCATCCTTGGCGTACTTAACGGCGCGGGGCTGCAAAATGGGCGAACCCATGAATGCCAGTTCGCGCGCTTCGTCATATGTCATCTCGACGATGCGCTCCGGGTTGTTCACTATCTTCGGCGAAGTCGCGAGGAACCCGTCTACATCCGAGAAGTTCTCGTATACAGACGAGCCGGTCAGTGCCGCAACGATGGAGCCGGAGATATCCGACCCGTCGCGCGGGAAGGTGACGATCGCACCCATCTTCGTTGATCCATAGAAGCCGGGCACGACGATGCCTTTCTGTGCCCGAGCTCGCAGACCGATGGCGCCCGCGCGCATAAGCGTTCTCTCGTGATCGTAACGGAATGCATCATCGAATGTCACAAAATCTGCGGCGTCGATGAACTCGAATTCGAGCACGTGTGCGATGAGCTGTGCCGAGAGCCATTCGCCGCGACTCATGACGAAGTCCCGGCATGCCTCCTTTGAGACCCATATCCGGTTTCGCACGGCTGCCTCGATCTGCTCGAGCCGATCATTGAGATCGAAATTCTTCAAACCGAGATCGGAGCAGATGGCGTGGAAGCGCTCTTTGACCTCCGTATAGTGAGCGTCGTCCTCTCGGGCGTCGCTCGTGGCCCAGCCGGCGAGCAGATCGGTGACCTTCGTGTCACCTTTGAAGCGCGATCCCGGCGCGGAGACCACGATCGAACGACGAGTAGGATCGCACTGTGCGATGTCCCGGACCGTTCGGATCATGTCCCCGCTGCATACTGATGAACCGCCGAACTTAGCCGTTTTAAGCCCTGATACCATTGTTTTCTCCCGTCTATTCAGACCCACATGGGGTCGCTACTGTCACCGTGCCTGAGCGGGAAGTGACTGTCAACGAATCCGTCTTACGAGCCTTTCTCGAGGCTTTTCAGCACTTTTCTATACATAGATTCTACGATGGTTCTTTGAGCGTCACCATTCTTCACGTAGTGGTCCAATCCCGGTCCCGCATTTATTTCGAGCACGCAGTAGACGCCTGGTTTTTTTGTGATGTCGTTCGTCATGATGTCGACGCCGCATAGTCGCAATCCCATGTCGCGGGTAAGTTTTGTCGCGATACGTACAAAACCCGGATGAATCGAGTCGGTTACGTCGACCGCATCACCGCCGGTGGAAAGGTTCGCGTTATCGAGGAGGAACACCGTACAATTCTTTGGAATGACCGACGACATGCGTAACCCTTGTGTGCGAAGTTTTGCTCGTATGCGAGGATCGTCGGACTTGATCCATGTATCGCGATTGGTGCGCGAGAATTCGCGCTGCTTGATCGCAAGTAACTTTGTGACGGACGATGCGCCGTCGCCCACGACATTTAGCGCTATGCGCTCGTAGGCCGAGATCACTTTGCCGTCGAGCACGACGATCCGATAGTCGCGGCCGCGAACGGGTTTTTGCACGAGTGCTATCTTGTCGCTGCGATGCACAAGCCGAAGTGCCTGTACCAGTTCGCGTTCGCTGTGTACGAGCGAGACGCCGAATCCTTGGCTACCGCTGTTCGGCTTCACGATAAGCGGGTACCCGATCTTCTTTGCGTATGCCCGCGCGGCGGAAACGCCTTGCTTGGAGCCGATGGCTTTTGCCCAGTCGGGCGAAGGGAACGCGCGACCAACGGGTACCGGATATCCCATCTTTTTCATAAAGAACGCAGCGTAATCCTTATCCTTGGCGATATCTGACGAACCGACCGGATTGAGGTCGACAGTGTTATAGCGGAAATAGCTTTTGCGTCCGTTCTTGAATGTGATCTGCCCGACAACACCCCATTCGGGTTCCATGAGCACTCGTGCACCGATCTCGCGTCCGAGCTTCTTGAGCAGGGGGCCGAGTATCGTGCTCTCTTTCTTTCGTCGTTTTGACATTGACGCATAATACATATGAAAAATCTTTGGTATAGTACGCGCGATGGAAACAACACCCCCATGGTATGTGATCACCGGCGGCCCATGTGCGGGCAAAACAACTACATGTAATGAGCTCATGCGGCTCGGACATCCTGTCCTCGCTGAACCGGCCCGGCTCGAGATCGAATATAAGCTCGCGCAAGGTCGCACGATCGAACAGATCGTGCAGGATCCCGATTGGTTACCTTCAGTTGTCCGCCGTTCGACCGCTCAAGAGAATGAGTTGCCGGAGAACGAAACATGGTTCCTGGACCGCGCCACGCCGGATAGTGTGGCGTATTACCGGCTCGGAGGGATGGCGCTCGACGAACATATAATTAAGGCGCTTCGCGAGACACGATACCGAAAGGTGTTCTTGCTCGACCTCGTCGATTACGTAACCGATTACGCGCGCACAGAGACACCAGAGCAAGCGCGCGCACTCCATGACGCAATTCGCCTCGCATACACGGAGCAGGGATACCGACCTATCGCCGTCCCGGTTCTACCGGTACAAGAGCGTGTGGAGTTCATCTTGGAGCATCTTTAGAGTGAACGACGTGTAATAGGGTAGTCACCGCTGCGTCAGAATAGATACAGGTCGAGCTGTCTTACAAACAAACGTGAGTCTCGGGATTCGACCTTTGCGGGAATCGACGCCTTGCAAAGTCCCGGTATTCACACAACTCTTATCAAATGAAGTACCCGCACATTCGTGCGGGTTTTTCAGTTGAACTTCGCTTTGTGCTTTTCTAAGAACGCTTCTGCGGTCGCCCGATCGCGCGCAGGATAACTCGATACGTGCTGCATCTGGAGCAATACATACGCAAGCTGCTCGAGACTCATCTGGCGACAGACTGCCAGCAGGTCTTCCGCGACCACATCGTCTGCGGTCTCTGCAAGTATTCGCAGTGCGACCTCTCGGGCGGAAACCAATGCTTCCGGGGACTCCGCACGCGGGTGGAAGGGCTTTTTCCTATCCGGTCCTTCCGAACTCATAGCTGTTCTCCCTACTGTTTGAGACCGAGGCCTTTCCTAATTAGATACCAATTAATGGCAATTAGCACGACGGTCAGCCCCGCGAGCACTGCGACCGAGATCCATACGGAGATGTCGGCGATACCAAGGAATCCGTAGCGGAATCCGTTGATGAGATAGAAGATCGGGTTCACGAACGTCACGTATTGGGCAAGTTCCGGCAGGGTGTGTACGGAGTAGAATACTCCACCGAGATATACAAGCGGCGTGAGCACGAAGGTCGGCACGATGTTGATACCGTCGATCGATTTGGCGTATACGCCGTTCACGAGCCCTGCGAGCGCGAATACGACAGCGGTCATGATCGCGAACGAGAGGATAACCAGCAGATTATATATAGCGAGATCCAATCCCGTAAAGAAGAGCGAAACAAGCATAACGAGGAAGCCGACGAGTACGCCGCGTATCACACCTCCGGCTACAAAGCCCGCGATGATCAGCCATGGTGGCATCGGGGATACCAGCATCTCGTCGATCGAGCGCATGAAGAATTTCGACTGGAAGAATGTGAAGGATGAATTGGAGTATGCACTCGTTACTATGGCGAGCATCACGAGGCCGGGGACCACGAAGCTCATGTAGTCTACTCCCTGCATCTCGCCGATCCTTGAGCCGAGAACTGTTCCGAAGACCAAGAAATACAGCACAGAGGTGACAATGGACGGGAGGAAGGTCTGTGCCCAAATACGGAAGATGCGTATAACATCCTTGCGGAGCATGGTGTAGAACGCGATCCATTTGCGTGAGTTGTCCATAATTTATTGGTTGTCTGGTGTTTCGGACGTGAGTTTAAGGAAGACCTCTTCGAGTCGCCCGCCACGGTAACCGTCCTTCGAGGTGTCAGAATCCGAGTTCATGGCAAGGATCTCATCCATCGTTCCGTTGGCGACTATCTCGCCTTTGCGGATGATCGCAACGTGCTTTGCGAGCTGCTCAGCTTCTTCGAGGTAGTGGGTCGTGAGAAGGATCGTGAGTCCTTCCGAAGTGAGCTTCTTAAGGTAATCCCACATGCCGCGTCGGAGCTCAACATCCACCCCAGCGGTCGGTTCATCGAGCACGAGGAATTTTGGAGAATGGATAAGTGCGCGTGCGATCATGAGTCGTCGCTTCATTCCGCCTGAGAGCTGCATACCGGTGTCGTTCATCTTATCTCCGAGTCCGAGATCTTTGAGAAGCTGCTCGGCACGAGGTACCGCAACTGATCGCGGGATCCCGTAGTACCCACCCTGATTGATCACAACATCGATAATTTTCTCGAATGGGTTGAAGTTGATCTCCTGGCCGACGAGACCTATATATGTCTTTGCGATCTCCGGCTCCTTATCAATATCGTGACCGAAGACCTCTACCGTCCCGCTCGTCTTATTCACGAGTCCGGTCGATATCCCGATGATCGTCGTTTTTCCTGCGCCATTGGGGCCCAGAAGTGCGAAGAAATCGCCCTCCGGGATGTCGAGCGTAACGCCCTTGAGCGCGACGGTACCGTTGCTGTAGGTCTTTACCAGTGCCTGTATAGAGAGGGCTGAAGAC
>JAGOTU010000050.1 GCA_018061585.1 Minisyncoccota bacterium
GACCGGCGACCTTTTTCGGAAGCCTCGTATTGATCATCGCCGGCATAGCGATGTATTTTTTGGTGAAAGACGCATCCATCCCTGTGCTGCAGCCGATGGGTCCGATCGCCGGGGCGCAGATGCGGATCATCGTGGCGACGCTGTTGCTCTCGTCGATCATCGTGCTACCGGTATTCTTCCTCCTGTTCTATTTTGCATGGAAGTACCGCGCACATTCGCCGGAGTCTCATGTGCATCACCATCCCACGTGGGACCACGACAATCCTGTCGCGGAGTTCATATGGTGGCTCGTGCCATCCGCGATCATTGCCGTGATCGCTATTATTTCATGGCAGGGTTCGCATGCGCTCGATCCATACGTCCCCCTGGTAGGGGAGAACACGCTCGAAGTGCAGGTCGTTGCCCTCGACTGGAAATGGCTTTTCATATATCCGGATCAGAATATTGCGTCGGTCAACGAGCTCGTCATTCCGGCGGGCGTACCCGTGCATTTCGTGCTCACCGCGGACGCGCCCATGAACACATTCTGGATCCCGAGTCTCGGCGGCATGATCATGGTGATGCCCGGCATGCAGACACAGTTGTATCTGGCGGCTGACAAACCGGGCAGCTTCTCCGGCTCCTCGGGGAATCTTTCGGGCAAGGGGTTCTCACGCATGACGTTCAAGACACATGCGCTCCCGCAGGATCAGTTCGATGCATGGGTCGAGCGCGTGCAGGACGAATCCGACACGCCGCTCGATCCTGTTCGGTACGAGATCCTCGCCCGGCCGAGTGAAGCGGACCCTGTTGTGTATTTCCACCCGGTTGATTTGGGCCTGTATACTGCGGTCCACACGAAATATATGACGGAACCCGACGTACGCGACTCAACACACCACGACCTATGACGCTCCAATCAGCGCTCTTCGGCACGCTCTCGTTCTCCGTGTTTCCACACGATGTTGTAGCGCTCGGTGGAGTGGCATTCATGCTTACGCTCGCGCTCGTGCTGCTTACGGTCATCACCAAGCGGGGATTGTGGAGATATCTGTGGCGGGAGTGGTTCACATCGCTCGATGCAAAGAAGATCGGCCTCATGTATATAGCCGTTTCGGTGGTCATGCTCGTGCGCGGACTTGCCGACGCTATACTCATGCGCTTACAGCAAGCGCTCTCGGTGGGAGAGAGCGTCGGCATTCTCGATCCGGAACATTTTCAACAGATATTCTCCGCGCACGGGACCATAATGATCTTTTTTGTGGCGATGGGCCTCATGTTCGGCATCATCAACCTGATCGTGCCGCTGCAGATCGGGACGCGCGACGTCGCATTCCCGTTCCTGAACTCGGTGAGCTTCTGGCTCTTCGCGTTCGGCGCTGCACTCGTGAATGTGTCATTGGTGCTTGGTGATTTCTCGGCAGCCGGATGGCTGTCGTATCCGCCGCTCTCCGGGATCGAATTGAGCCCCTCATCCGGTGTCGATTACTGGATATGGAGCCTCCAGATCGGAGGACTGGGAAGTCTGTTGTCGGGTATCAATTTCCTCACCACCATCGTTACGATGCGTGCAAAGGGGATGACATACATGCGAATGCCGATGTTCGTCTGGACCGTGCTCGGGGCGATGGCGCTTGTCGTGTTCGCGTTTCCGATACTCACGGTCACGCTCGCACTTCTGTCGCTTGATCGAACGCTCGGCATGCACTTTTTTACCGCGGCAGCCGGTGGCAACATGATGATGTATGTGAATCTTATTTGGGCGTGGGGACATCCGGAGGTCTACATTCTCATATTGCCCGCGTTCGGCATCTTTTCGGAGATCGTGCCCGTCTTTTCCGGTAAGAAACTCGCCGGATATGCATCAATGGTGTTCTCCGTGATCGCAATCGTCTTTCTGTCGTTCACCGTGTGGCTGCATCACTTTTTTACAATGGGGGCAGGCGCAAATGTGAACGCGGTGTTCGGCATCATGACCGCGGTCATCGCGATACCCACGGGCGTGAAGATATTTAACTGGCTATTCACCATGTACCGCGGCCGCATACGACTGACGACAGCGATGCAATGGTTCATGGGGTTCGTGGTGTTATTCACGATCGGTGGCGTGACGGGCGTCCTTCTTTCGGTGCCGCCTGCTGACTACCAGTTGCATAACAGTCTGTTTCTTGTCGCGCACTTCCACAACATGATCGTGAGTGGCGTCTTGTTCGGATACTTTGCGGGACTCACATTCTGGTTCCCGAAATTCTTTGGATTCCGCCTGAGCGAACGCATCGGTTCGTGGGCGGTGTGGTCTTGGATAGTGGGCTTTGTGCTCGCATTTACCCCGCTCTACATTCTCGGGTTCATGGGAGCGACGCGCCGCCTCGATCACTACGAGGCCGGTTTGGGTTGGCAAGGCCTGTTCATCGTCGCCGGAATCGGTGTACTCATTATTGCGGTCGGGGCTATCCTGCAAGTGGTGCAGCTCGTGGTCAGTGTTCGCGATCGGCGTCATACACGTGAGACGACGGGTGACCCGTGGGACGGACGATCGCTGGAATGGTCAACGAAATCGCCACCGCCCTCGTACAACTTTGCATCACTCCCCATCGTCCATGCGCGTGATCAGTTCTGGGCGCTCAAAGAAGGGGGAGTGAAGCCCGAGCAAAACATCGAAGACATTCGTATGCCGAAGAACACCGGGCTTGGTTTCGGGATAGCGGCGTGTGCATTCTTCTTCGGCTTCGGTGTTATCTGGCATATCGTGTGGATGATCGTGCTGAGTATTTTGGCGGTCATCGTGCTGTTAACGCATCGCGCATTCCAGGAAGACGATGATACCGAGTACGTACTTCGTGCCGAAGACATACGACGAATGGAATCCCTATGATGAACGCCCCGCACATACATGAGGTATCAGAGTCCATCCGCGAGGACTCGAAGACAATGTACGGTTTTTGGGTATATCTGATGACGGACTTCGTGTTGTTCGCATCGCTGTTCTCGGTGTTCATTGTTCTGCGCGGCAACGTGTTCGCGCATGGAACGGCAGATCTATTCAGTATGCCCGGTGTGCTCGCCGAAACCTTGATACTGCTCGTGAGCTCACTTACGTCGGGATTATTCCTGCTTGCTGCGCGCGCTGGCAACAAACAGACGACGCTCGCATGGATGTTCGTGACAGCGGTGCTTGGCGTCGCGTTCCTGTGCATCGAGGTCGCTGAATTCCGCTCACTTATTTTAGAAGGCAATGGACCGCAGAAGAACGGATTCCTTTCGGCGTTCTTTACGCTCGTGGGAACACACGGACTGCACATCGTTGCAGGCGTCATTTGGATGCTTACGCTCGCGGCCGCCATCGTGCAGCACGGACTGACCCGCGGAAATATGCGCAAACTGATGCTGCTCGGGATGTTCTGGCACTTCCTTGATATTGTATGGATCTTTATATTTACGATCGTGTACCTCATTGCAACCGTATGAGCGCCAATGACTATTTCGGGGATGTAGGAATGTGGCACAAGGGTGCGCGGCACGTAGGAGCTACGTACCTCTTGGGATTCATCCTTTCGCTCCTCCTCACGCTCGGAGCATACGCCGCCGCAGTGTACGACCTAGTTTCCGCGAACATACTCGTGCCGCTCGTGCTCGTGCTCGCGTGTTTGCAGTTCATGGTGCAGGTTCTCGGATTCCTGCACGTGAGCGGTGCGCGGTCCTCGCGTGACCGGCTTATCGCACTCGGTGCCACTACTATAATCATTCTGATACTCGTGATTGGTTCGATGTGGATCATGAACACTCTTGATGAACGAATGATGCCGGACGAGGCGCAGATGGAACGCTACATGCAGCGGCAACAGGGGATCTGAGTATGTTCAAAGCGTACTATCGACTCACAAAACCGGGCATCGTCTACGGAAACGTATTCACCGTCATTGCCGGATTTCTATTTGCGTCCCACTTCAAATTCGCACCGTTTGTTCTCCTTTCAGTTGTCGTCGGAATGGCGCTGGTGATCGCAGGATCCTGCGTGTTCAACAATGTTCTTGATAGGGGTGTAGACGCAAAAATGGAGCGCACCAAGAGTCGTGCGCTCGTGACGGGCCTCATCGGCGTACGGGGCGCACTCGTGTACGGCGGGGTATTGGTCGTCGTCGGAATTTCCGTGCTCGTGTTCGGCACGAATGCGCTCAGCGCGGGCGTGGCGCTCTTCGGTGTGATCTTTTATGTGCTCATATACGGATATGCAAAGCGAGCCTCACAACTCGGCACCATTGTAGGCTCAGTTGCAGGCGCAGTGCCCATACTTGCCGGCTACACCGCATTCGCGAATCGCATCGACACGCCCGGCGTTATCCTTTTTCTTGCACTTGTCTTGTGGCAGATGCCGCACTTTTATGCGATCGCGATATACCGACTGAAGGATTATACGGACGCGGGCATTCCCGTTCTGCCGGCCATGATAGGTGTGCGCAACACCAAGTTCGCGATCATCGCCTATATCATCGTGTTCGTGCTTGCCGAGATCTCGCTGTTCGTTATCGGAGAGGTCGGGTATTTGTACGTGGCGATCATATGCGGGTACGGGATCGCATGGCTGTCGCGTGCCGTGAGCGGCCTGCATGCGGCGGATGACGTTGTGTGGGCCAAGGGGGTATTCCTGTTCTCCGTTCAGGTACTGATCGCGTTCAGTGTTGCGATCTCTCTCGGGCGCCTTTTCTTGTGAGCGCTTGCACACCGGTTCTTCATGTGTACTATGTTCGTATATACGAACTTTATGGCACTTACGATAACCAAAGAGGACTATCTGCGCGCGATATTCCGGCTCCAGGAGGACGGGGCAGAGACCGTGCGTGCGGTAGATCTCGCGGCGAAACTCGGCCTCAGTAAATCGACGGTCTCGGAGCGTATCCAAGAGCTCGTGTCTCAAAAACTCATTTCTTCGCCGAAATACGGCACCATTACTCTAACGCGGAAGGGGAAGGCGATCGCACAGAATCTCACACGCAAGCATCGGCTCATTGAAGTCTTTCTCACGAAGGTTCTGCACATGAGCGAGCGCGATGTCCATGCCGAGGCGCATGCGCTTGAGCACGCCATCAGCGACAACGTCGCCGCTCGTCTCGAGAAATTGCTCGGCTCACCGACCACCGACCCGCACGGGAAACGCATTCCCAAAAAATAATCACACATTAGTATGGACGATCAAACCAGATCACTTTCAGAGGTACATCGCAGTGTCGACGTGCCCAAAACAGCTTCGTTTATCCGCAAACTATTTGCATTCTCCGGCCCCGGCTATCTCGTCGCGGTCGGCTACATGGATCCGGGTAACTGGGCGACCGATCTCGCAGGCGGATCACAATTCGGCTATGCGCTGTTGTTCGTGATCGCGCTCTCGAGCGTGATCGCCATGATCCTGCAGCACCTTGCCGCAAAAGTCGGTATCGTCACCGGACGTGACCTCGCACAACTGTGTCGCGAAACATATTCAAAGCCGGTGAGCATGCTCTTATGGATCTCTGCTGAGCTGATGATAATCGCGTGCGATCTTGCCGAGGTCATCGGCTCTGCGATCGCACTCAATTTACTTTTCGGGATCCCGCTCGTTGTCGGCATTCTTATCACTGCGGGGGATGTACTCTTGCTGCTGCTCTTGCAGAACAAAGGGTTCCGGTACTTGGAAGCGCTTATCATCGTACTCATCGCGACGATCGTAGCGTGCTTCGGCTTTGAGCTCGCAATTGCGCATCCCGCGATCGGGCCGCTCCTTGCCGGATTCATCCCGACGACCGAACTGTTCACCAATACAGAGATGCTTTATATCGCGCTCGGCATCATCGGTGCTACCGTGATGCCGCACAACTTGTTCATTCACTCGTCGGTCGTACAAACACGTCGCTACGAGGAGCACGAGGAGGGCAAGCGCGAAGCAGTGAAGTTCGCGACCTATGATTCCATGATAGCGCTCACCATCGCGTTCTTCGTGAATGCATCTATTCTCATCGTTGCGGCAGCAGCGTTCTACTCGACCGGCCACACCGACGTGACCGAGATCGAAGATGCGTACTATCTACTCGCGCCGGTCCTCGGCGTGTCGTTCGCAGGCATCCTCTTCGGTGTCGCACTCTTGGCGGCCGGACAGAATTCGACGATCACCGGCACGCTTGCCGGGCAGATCATCATGGAAGGGTTCCTGAAGTGGAGGATCAAACCGTGGCTGCGGCGCATCATCACACGACTCATCGCAATCGTGCCTGCGCTCGCTGTCATCATCTTCTTCCAGGACTACGGACTGGGTAAGCTCCTCATTCTGTCGCAGGTCATCCTCAGCATTCAGCTCCCGTTCATTGTGATCCCGCTCGTGCGCTTTTCGGGCAACGCAGCGATGATGGGCCCGTTCAAGAACGGACGGATACTCGCATCCGTGTCTTACGTGATCGCAACCGTGCTCGTCGTATTGAACGGTTGGCTCATCTATTCATCTGTGTTTCTCTAATCGGTAGTTAGTGGCATAGTGGGGTCCGGTAATAGGGCAGGGAGAATGTGATGCCAGAGGCGGGTGTGATCAAGCCGGGCGACGTCATCGGAATGCTCGGTGACGGACAGCTCGGAAAGATGCTTGGGCAAGCCGCATCAAAACTAGGACTCAAGCTGTTTTCGCTCGGTGACCACGGACGAATAAG
>JAGOTU010000051.1 GCA_018061585.1 Minisyncoccota bacterium
CTATTTGTATCTACGTCGCTATCGGCCAGAAGGAGTCTAAGACGGCTCGCATCGTGCAGCAGTTGCGTGAGGCAGGTGCGCTTGAATACACGATCGTCGTAGATGCTGCGGCGTCTGCGCCGGCTGCACTTCAGTACATAGCACCATTCTCCGGTGTCGCGATCGGTGAATACTTTATGGACAAGGGCAAGGATGTGCTCATCGTTTACGACGATCTCTCCAAGCAGGCTGTCGCATACCGAGAACTCTCGCTCTTGCTCCGACGCCCTCCGGGCCGCGAAGCATACCCGGGCGACGTGTTCTATCTGCACTCTCGATTGCTCGAACGATCTGCGCGACTCTCGGACGAAAAGGGTGGTGGTTCTATCACGGCGCTTCCGATCATCGAAACGCAAGAAGGCGATGTCTCCGGCTACATCCCGACCAACGTGATCTCGATCACAGACGGTCAGATGTTCCTCCTTGCAGACCTGTTCAACAAAGGTATTCGCCCGGCGATCGACGTAGGTATTTCCGTGTCACGCGTCGGAGGCGATGCGCAGACGAAGGCGATGAAGAAAGTTGCCGGTGGTCTAAAGCTCATGCTCGCTCAGTTTCGAGAGCTCGAGGCGTTCATGCAGTTTGCGTCCGACCTCGATAAGAGCACCGCTGATCGTATTGCGGCAGGTCAGCGCATGGTGGAGGTACTCAAGCAGAAGAACGGGCATCCGATCGCATTCGAAAAGCAGGTTGCGATGATCTTTGCTGCCAACAAGGGAATGCTCAACGAGACACCAGTCAACAAAGTGACTGAAGTTGAGCGGCTTTTCGTCGACTTTCTCGACGGACAGTATTCTTCTGTGCTCAATGACATCAAGACGACGGCGCAGCTCTCAGACGAATCGATGGCAGCGATCCTCAAGGCGGCAGATGAATTCAAGCTCGCACATCCTGAATTGTTCACGATCAAGCAGTAGATATGAGCGGAGTGAATTACTAATGCTTGACCCGCGAATATTCTGAAAGAATTTACGCGGGTGTAAGTGCTTCTAACTCGCAGGCTCGTAAGAATCACTAACATGGCAAATCTCAAACTCATAAAATCGAAGATCATCTCGTACAAGAAGACGGGAACGGTGACTCATGCTATGGAGGCGGTTTCGGCTGTAAAGATGCGCAAGGCACAGGAGCGAGCCCTCTCCGGCCGTTCGTACGCGGCAGCTGCGCTCACGATACTTGAGCGAGTATCAGGCACTGCCGATATGTCGCGCCATCCATTGATGGACAACTCAATCCAAGGACTACCCTTGGAAAAAAAAGACATCGTAAGTCCTTCCGGCGGAAAGAAGGTGGCGTTCATTGTGGTTACTTCGGACAAGGGTCTGGCGGGTTCTGTGAACAGCGCGGTCATCCGTAAGGTGGAGAACGAGATCGTGGCACGCGGACTGTCAAAAGACGACGTCGTTATGGCGTGCATCGGGCGACGCGGCGGTGATTACTTCTACAATCGTGGCTACGACGTGCGCATTCGACAGCTCAATCGCAGTGACGACGTGACCGAGACCGAAATGCGCGAGGTGACCGATCAGGTCCTTGCCTGGCACGAGAGCGGCGAGATCGGTACGGCTGTGATCGCGTATCAGAACTTCCTTTCGACATTTGAGCAGCAGCCGTCCGTGCGTCAGATAATTCCGATCACAACAGAGGGCATGCGAGAGACAGTTGCAGGTATTCGACCGGCGCGAGGTAAATATGCGCCGTCAGGGGAACCGTCACTGGCACCAGCTTCGTACACCATCGAACCGGACGCTGACTCGGTGCTTTCTGTGCTCCTCCCGAAGCTTTTGAACATTGCGGTCTATCACGGACTGTTGGAGAGCAAGGCATCCGAGCACTCTGCCCGCATGGTCGCAATGAAGAGCGCGACCGACAAAGCAAAAGACATGGCACACAGCCTTACGCGTACGTTCAATAAAGTTCGTCAGGCTGCGATCACGCGCGAAGTCTCCGAGATAACGTCTGGCATGGAGGCAATGCGATAACTATGGCCGACAAGTTCCTATTTTTCGGGGCTGTGTTTCTCGTCCTGAAACGAGACGGGCAGGTATTGCTTTCGCAGCGACAGAATACGGGGCACGAGGATGGTAATTACGGACTCGTATCCGGCCACATCGAACGTGGAGAGACTGCAGAACAGGCATTGATCCGCGAGGTTCGAGAGGAGGCGAACATCGATCTCTCAGAAAGTGAACTTACGGTCGTGCATTTGATGCAGCGTCAGTATCCCGACCGTACGTATTTCGATGTGTACATCGAGGCCGACGAGTGGAAGGGGGATCTCAAGAACAATGAGCCTGAAAAGTGTGCGGACCTGTTGTTCTACGCCGCTGATGACCTTCCGAGTAATACCATCCCGTATATCAGCCAAGCGCTTTCGTGTATTCATCGCGGTGTCCCGTTCAGTAATTACGGCTTTGATAACAAATTGAAATAGCGAAAGAAAGACTATGCGGGAACTACTTATTGCAACAGGGAACAAGGGAAAGATCCCCGGCCTCCTGGAGGGATTGAAGGGTGCTCCGTTCGTTTTTAAAACGCTCAACGACATTGCGATCCCGGAAGGATTGGAGGTAGAAGAGCCGGGAACGACATACGAGGCACACGCGATCATAAAGGCGTTCGTGTACGGCAAGCATGCGAATATGCTCTCGCTCGCAGATGATTCGGGATTGGAACTGGATGCGTTCCCGGAGGCCATGGGGGTGCAGACCGTACACTATTTCGACGGGACGCGAGCTGAACGAGTCGCAAAGCTTTTGGAGATGATGAATGATGTTCCCGCTGAGAAGCGAACGTGCCGCTATCGTGATGTCATCGCGATGTACGATCCGGTGAACGACAAGGTGCGCTTCGCGCACGGTGTGACTGAAGGAGTGCTCGCGACCGAGCCGCTTGGAGAAGGTGGCTTTGGGTTCGATCAGGTATTCATTTCGAGCGACCTCGGGAAGGCGTTCGGTGAGTCGACTGTAGAAGAGATAGACAGTGTCAGTCATCGTGGCCGTGCACTTCGAAAGGCAAAAGAGATACTTATGACCGAGTTTGTATGACGGAAACTCCGCGACCGCAGGTGGGTGTAGGGATCTACATTCGGAAAGACGGCAAAGTGCTGCTTGGCAAGAGAAAGAATGCCCACGGGGCCGGCACGTGGTCTGGCCCGGGTGGACACTTAGAGATGTTTGAATCATTCGAAGACTGCGCCCGACGTGAGGTCCTCGAGGAAACAGGTCTCGAGATCGAAAATATCAGGCTTATGACCTCGACCAACGACTTTTTCGAGGCAGAGGGGAAGCATTACATAACGCTAGCCATGGTCGCAGACTGGAAGTCCGGCGAGGCAGTCAATCTGGAGCCCGAATACTGCGAGGGTTGGGAGTGGTTCGGCTGGGATGAGCTCCCGGAACCGAAAGCGCCATATTTTCGCAATTTCGAAAAAACAGGCTATAATCCGCTAAATTTTTAAGGTATGTCAAAAGGAACCATCACACAGGTTATCGGACCGGTCGTCGACGTTAAATTCGACGGCAAGCTGCCTGCTATTCAGAATGCACTCGAAGTACAGCGTAAAGGCGATCGCCTGACGCTCGAAGTTGCGCAGCACTTGGGTCTCAACCGCGTGCGATGCATCGCTATGCACGATACGGCGGGACTTGAACGCGGACTCGAAGTCGTCGATACAGGGGCAGCAATTTCTGTACCGGTCGGCGAAGCCTCGCTTGGACGCATGTTCAACGTCGTGGGGGACCCGATCGACGGCAAGGAGCCTGCTGCAAAGGATGCTCCGCGCCTTTCTATTCACCGACACGCTCCGTCTTTCGTACAGCAGTCCACCAAAGCAGAAGTATTCGAGACAGGCATCAAGTCGATCGACCTTCTCGCTCCGTTCATCAAGGGAGGTAAGGTAGGCCTCTTCGGTGGCGCCGGCGTCGGAAAGACAGTCATCATTCAGGAACTCATTCACAACGTCGCATCGAATCACGGCGGCTATTCAGTGTTCGCAGGAGTGGGCGAGCGAGTACGCGAAGGCAACGACCTCTATCACGAAATGAAAGATTCCGGCGTGCTCGACAAGACGGCTCTTGTGTTCGGCCAGATGAACGAGGTGCCGGGCGCCCGCGCACGTGTTGCGCTCTCGGGACTCACTATGGCAGAAGCATTCCGCGACGAAGGCGGTAAGGACGTTCTCTTTTTCATGGACAACGTGTTCCGATTCGTCCAGGCGGGATCCGAAGTATCGTCATTGCTCGGCCGCGTTCCGTCAGCGGTGGGCTACCAGCCGACGCTTGCGGAGGAAATGGGTCAGCTCCAGGAACGCATCACATCGACTAACGAAGGCTCGATCACATCAGTACAGGCGATCTACGTGCCTGCAGACGATGTGACCGACCCGGCACCTGCGACCACGTTCGCGCATCTCGACTCCACGATCGTGCTCGATCGAAACCTTGCATCGCTCGGTATTTACCCTGCAGTGAGCCCGCTTGAATCATCTTCGACAGCGCTCACTCCGGACATCGTGGGCGAGGAGCACTACCGTGTTGCCAACGAAACACGACGTGTACTGCAGCGATACAAGGATCTCCAGGACATTATCGCCATTCTCGGTATTGAAGAACTTTCAGAAGACGACAAGAAGCTTGTGTATCGAGCGCGAAAGATCCAGAAGTTCCTCTCGCAGCCGTTCCATGTCGCAGAAGCATTCACCGGTGCGAAGGGTAAGTTTGTTACGCTCGCGGACACAGTTCGCTCATTCGCGGAAATTCTCGACGGTACGCACGACGCTGCGGACGAGCAGATGTTCTACATGAAGGGAGGTGTATCAGACGTTACGGAAGCCGAGCACGCTTCTAAATAGCCTATGGCGGACAACACGTTCCACCTTGTTGTCGCAAGTGTCGGCAAATCGATGTTCGACAGCCGCGCGCAGTCGGTAACAGTGCCGGGCGCTTCCGGCGTTATGACCATTCTGCCGCATCATGAGCCGATAGTAACGACGCTCAAAGAGGGAACGATCTCTGTTCGCGATCAGGAAGGAACTGTAAGCACATTTGATATCGATAGTGGCGTGCTTGAGTGCGCGAACAATCGCGTGGTCGTGCTTTTGTAATTCATAATTCTCCACACAGTGAGAGCTGTCAGGGGGCCGGCGACTGTACAATGCGTGTAATGCGCATCGGGGCCTTAATTATTGCATCTGTACTTTTGGTAGTACCGTCATTCGCATTTGCACAAGGCACCAATCCGCCTGCGCTTTTTCCTGCGCTCTGTCCGCAAGGGGGCTCTACGGGAGATCCGACCGAAACGAAAGTGTTCGTCGACGGAGTGACGACGGACGTACCGATACGAGATTTTCTCGCGCGTAAAATGTATTGTCCGAATGCATGCTTTGATATACGCGTAACCATTGCCCGCACTCAAGTGAATGGCAAGGAAGCGATGCAGTTCAAAGTGGCGGGCACATCACAGTGCGGCGACAAAACCAAGGCTCCGAAGGATCAGGCGCCTCCGAGAGGCTGCGCGGCCGGACAGACGCAGCCGAAGGTGACGGTGGATGTACCAAAGATCGCGTACTCGATACCGCTGCTCGGTGAGCAAATATTGCTTGCGGGACAGACCGTTGGGCCGAAGTCGCGGTGCAATGCGGCGGATATTTTAAAAACCGTCAACACAGTGTTCGACAAGTTGGATACGAGGAGTCCCGGCACGATCAAAACCGCGCAGGCAGACATCGATGCGCTTACGAGTACGCCGAATACCGCAACGCCAGTGCCGGACGAGGAAAAGCCGCTACCGGGACAACCAACCACAGTTAATAATCCGGGTGTCGCAGAACCTGCGAAGGTTCCGACGAACGATGAAGCGCTTACGCAGATGCTGCGCGAGCGCTACGGTGTGCCGGAAGATCAGGCAAAGGCGCTCGTGGAGAATGAGCCAGACAAGGTAAAAGAAATGATCCAAAAGTCGCTGACCAATGATACTGCGGGCGCGCAGGCGATAGCGAAGGAACTCAAGCTGAACGACGATGTGCTCACAAAGATCGCACAGATGACCCCTGCGGAGCAAATGACGCCGGAAAAAGCTGCGGAGATCGCGCATATTCCCGACGGAGGAAACACCAATACATTCGATCCAAACATAAAGACCGGAGGCATTGCGACGCAATGCGGTACAGACGGTCTTGTGGGCAATATTATGTACGCGGAAAGCAGGTGCGGGCGCATCAATAGCAACCCGCTATCCTCGGTTCAAGGTCCGTATCATTTCCTATGCGGAACCTGGACCGCGTATGCGAACTCCACAGGGAACGGTCAGTACGCCAACTGTGCGTATCGGAATGATCCCGCGATCTCGACACAGGTGATGAATGCAAAGATGACGCAGTTCGGCGATCAATACGGAGCACAGTGCACTCAGTCCGGACTAAGTCTTACATCATGTCAGTACGCGATCCATGTGTTCGGAGAGACGGGATTCAAGCG
>JAGOTU010000052.1 GCA_018061585.1 Minisyncoccota bacterium
GACCTGATCGCATGCTTCCCGCGAAGAAAGCGGGTCAAATCGGTAAGCCGCAGGCGTGATATATCCGATACCTTCGTAACATGACTGCCTGTCGGGTGAGGCCTCACATAATTCACCCATGCGCTTGTACAGTGCATGCTTTTTTGCAGGGTCACGCTGTCCTTCCATTACAGAAAAGAACCACCATTGGGGCAACCAGAACATGCACACCTTTGCGGTTTCAGGATCAAATGCAGTGCACGGTGCGTACAGGTCATCTCCTTCGGGGACGCGCGCTCCGAGTATCCCCTCGGCGCTCGCGATAGTGCGGATGTTGTACTCCATAAATGCACCGCCATAACAGCCGGAATATGATCGCTCCTTCGTGACGCTGTCACAGAGCGCGAGCGCCTCTTTGAGCTCGTCCTCGCTATAACCGACACCTGAGACAATGCCGTGCCCCAAACCATGCTGGCACCGCTCGGTCGTTCCCACCACTTCGCCACACGCCTGGTAGAGGCGAGCTACCGCTGATGGTCCCATATCGGCGATGGCGTCGCCCAGGAACTGGTGAAAGCAGCCAAGTCCGAAATACGCATCACATGCGCCGACCCCTTGTTCACCTTCGACCGTATAGAGGGCGTGACCGAATTGATGCGCGTACGCATGCTGATCATCGATGCCGAATGATTCAATAGCCACCCGCAGCCGCTCATATGCCTCCTTCCCGCCGTACTCCCTGATATCGCGTTCGAATACGTCGCCACTGCTCTTTATAGTAAGAGGATCCCGTTCGAGAACGTATTGTGGTGAGTGCCCAAAAAAACTGACTGCGCCCACGACCGCAAGCACAAATCCGAAGGCCCCGATCTTTAGCAGAGGCGACATCGAGCGATCGATCCTATTCATACTCGCATTGTACTCATGGTGCGGGTTCGACGTCCTTGGCGTTGTACGTGAGATAGTCACCGGTCACACGGAGGCACGCCTCACGGTACTCCGGCGCAACAGCGTCACACAAATGATCAGAGTCCCCGTCGTTTACGTCAACGATCTTCAAGAGCGTACCGCGGACACACGCATTGAATTTGTCTCCGGAGAGGCTGCCGCAGATCGCGCGAAATCCTTCCTTAGTGCTTCGGAGTTTTGCCGTCGATGTTGCCTCCCCCACAGTACGAATGCAGATCAATGCGCTCGTACCTATTGAGTCGCATGCCGCAAGCGCAGGCTCAACGCCACCCCACACGCGTATCCATCCGTACGCCTTGTAGAGCAAGCACTGAGCGGTAAATTCAGGGTAGCGGTCACACGGTGCCTCAGTTTTTGATTCCGCATCCGCTACATATCGCGGGTCGAACATGTGCTCCATGAATACGCCGGATACACAGGCATCTAACGCAGGTCGCGTTTTCATCACTCGACAATTGGCAACTGCCGTATCCAAATCTTTACCGGCTGCGAACGCGAATATGTGACCGATACCGTGCGTACAGAAGCGATACGGTACCGCGCTCGCGACCTCCGGCGTATCGCAAAGATCCGGCGCCATGCGTTTAACATGCGCAATGAGATTCTCCGGTGACTCGTCTTCGATCACGCCGCCGAGCGTGTCGGATTCGGTCAAGAACATTTCCATCAGAGCTCCATGGAAGCACCCGAATGTGCACGCGTTACCGCACTGTCGAACGGATTCGGCAAGATTCTTACTCTGTGCATACACGGCTCTTCCCATCGCATGTCCCTGCACGTGACAGAGTCTTCCGACGTTTTGTTCTTCTATCGCACTGAGAAGATCTGATGCGGAAAAAAACTTCAAATAGTTCGCGGCGACCACTTGCCTTCCCGCCAGATCCGACTGCTCATATTCGCGCTTGAACTCGTTGATCGATGCGTTGCGCAGATACATCGTTGCGAGGTACGCGGCACTGATGACGAGAACCGCTGCGATCGCAGAGATGTACCATATCAATCGAAAGCGGGTCATATGGATCTATTCTAAGTAATTGACCGCGTGAAATTGCTCCCGTACGGCAAGACATCGGTCGCGGTACGACGAGGCAACCTCATCGCAGACACGTTCCGAGTCGTCACCATCGTTGACATCGATGATCTTCGTAAGTGCTCCGCCGATGCATGCCGACCGTTTTTCGCCGCGCAAAGTGCCGCATATCTTCTCAATTCCTTCATTACTCGAGAGCAGGAGCGGCGTGGACGTTGCCTCTGCTGTGTTCTTGATACAAAGCAATGCATTTTTGCCGAACGCATCGCACCCAGCGAGCGCCGGTGCGATGCCGCCCCAGGCATATATCCATCCATACGCCTTGAATCGGTAGCATTTATCCGCAAAATCCGGGTACGCGTCGCAGGGCTCCTCGCCCTTGGTGTAGAGGATCGATTCGGAAGATGAGCTTAATAGATATTCCATAAATACACCGGACCGACACTGCGTTGCGGCATATTCATTTTCGAATATTTCGCATGCTTTCAATCCTGCGCCGAGATCATCTGCGGAGAGATGTTCGAATACATGACCGAGGCCGTGGTAGCAGTGACGCGCCTTGACCGCAGTTTGAACATCCGGACGAGTGCAGAGATCTTTTGCGATACTCTCCACGTGCGAAAGATATTGCTGCGGCGACTCCTCCTCGATCACGCCACCGAGTGTGTCGGATTCGGTCGAGAACATTTCCATCAACACTCCGTGGAAGCACCCGAATGTGCACGAATTACCGCACTGCAATATCGCCTCCGAAAAATTCGAGTATCGCTTATAGACAGCTCGTCCGAGCGCATGCGCCTGGGAGTGACAAAAGCCTTCGGCGTTTTGATCCTCGATCGCACTATTCAATTCCTGCGTCGAGAACGAGTCGAGATACCGTCCAGCAACAACGACCCGTTCCGCAAATTCTCCTGCGCTGTATTCAGACTGAAAATCTGCAATAGTCGGAGTGTGCATGTAGCGCATCACACCAGTGATCAAAAGTGCAACGACCACTCCCGAGATCACGATGACCGCAGATTCCCTGAAAATTGTTCTTCTCCGACTCATACCAATGCATTAGATCTCGCGTTCAAATGTATACATCTGTCTGTAACGAGTGAGCGCATTCCAGCACGAATCTGTGTGAGCAGCATCGGCCTTTTCGCAGACCCTATCCGAGTCGTCGATGTTGTACAGGTCAAATAGCTTCATATACGCGCCAGCTAAGCAGGCCGGCCGCAAACTCATACCGACGCCACCGCACAGCGCATCGATCTTGTCAGGTCGGTCAGCAAAGTCCTCTTCTGTGGCAGCGCGACTGACAGCGCGAACACACGCTTCCGTGTGGTCGCCGAATGATTCACACATCTCGAGGGCTCGGGAGCCTGCGCCCGATGACCGAACCCATCCGTATGCTTTGTACTGGAAACACGCCTCCGTGTCCGAGGGATACCGATCGCAGAATTTCGTACCTTTCGACATGAGCGCGTTCACAGATGAAGGATCGAAAAGATATTCCATGAAAACGCCTGCACGGCACGAATCGATCGCATTCCGGTCCTTCATTACTGTGCACGCACGTAGTGCTTCATCGAGATCAGCAGTGAGGATCATGAACGAATGTCCGAGACCATGCGTACATGAGCGACCGCTCACCTGACCCACCACCTCAGGTTTCCAACACAGATCAGGCGCAACTGTCCGGATACGCTCCAGATATTGCTCCGGCGTATCACCCTCGACGACTCCGCCGAGCGTGTCGCTCTCGGTCTGAAACATTTCCATCATGGCGCCATGGAAACACCCGTAGGTGCAGGAGTTGCCGCATTGCCGGATCGCTTCGGAGAAGTTCGATGTCTTCTTGTACACAGCGCGACCGATCGCATGCGATTGCACGTGACACACCCCGTCTACACTGCCCCCGTTTATCTCCCCCGTGAGCTCTGTCACGCTAAAATAGCCCAGATAATCCTCGGCGATCATAATTTGTTGTTCCGCATGTGCGGCCATGTACTCTCTCTCAAAATTCTCGAGGGCCGGTCGGTCGAGGTAGCCCATCGCACCGGTGATCAGGAGTGCGATCGCTACCCCGGAGAGTAGGATCCTCGCCCCCTCAAACAGAACGGCCTGGACGCGTTCATTCGTCATAGAAGATCTGTTGGCGGTATTTCTCCCGGACACCAAGACAGCCATCTCGGAAAGACGGTGCAATGATATCGCACTGATGTTCCGAGTCGTCTCCGTGGTTCAAATTGATGATGCTAAGGAATGCACCACCAAGGCACTTCCGCCGCTTTTCTCCTTCGAAAAATCCGCAGATCGTCTCTATACCTTCTGCCGTGGCAAGAAGTTCCGGTGTCGCGGCCGCAGACGCAGTTCCGCTTATACAGTCCAGAGCGTGTACTCCCAATGAATCACAAGCTTTCATCGCGGCTTCGATCGTTTTGTACACATAGAGCCATGAATATCCCTTATACCGGTAGCAAATGTACTCATCTCCCGGGAATGCATCACATGGCTTCGTGCTCTTGGCATACTCGACGGTCGGAGATGTGTCGCTGAAAATATACTCCATGAACGCGCCGGTGCGGCAGGAGCGTGCCGCATCCTCGGAAAATATCTCGTCACAGGAATCGGTGGCACGTTTAAGATCGCCCCCCATACTGTACACAAACATGTGACCGAGTCCGTGGTAACACTGGCGAACGCGAACGACGCTCTCTACCTCGGGTTTCGTACAAAGATCTTTTGCTATTGCCTTCATATGTTCAAGATATGCATCCGGCGCCTCTTCTTCGATCACACCTCCGAGCGTGTCGCTCTCGGTCTGGAACATTTCCATCAGTACCCCATGGAAGCAGCCGTAGGTACATGAACCTCCGCATTTCTGGACCGATGAGGAAAAATTTTGGTCTTTCCTATAAACGATCCTGCCGATCCCATGTCCCTGAATATGGCAGCCGATGGATGCGTATTCGGCATCGACTGCATCCAGCAGATCCTGGAGAGGAAACTTGTCATAGTATTGTTCCGCGACTGACGCCTGGTTCCTGGTAAGTGCCGCCGCGTAATCACGCCTGAAATCATCGATCGTCACTCTCTGCAGGTAATTCGAGAGGAAGGTGATCGCCACAGCGATCGAGACGCCGGTCAGTATAACCAGCGAGGATTCGTACATGATCTTTCGAATGCGATCTTTATTGGGCATACATCACTTTGTTTTGGTAGCTCTCGAGCATTTCGGCACATTGTGCAGAATAGCGTGAGTCGATCCGCGCGCACAGATTCTTTTCATCCCCGTCATTTAGATCAATGACCCTAAATAAAGCCCCTCTCACGCATGTGGAATGTTTATCACCCTCGAGACCTCCGCACAGACTATCGAATCCTTGCTCAGCTTCGAGTAGTTTGATATTTGCGCCGGACTGCGCGACGGTAAAGATGCATGTCATCATGTTTGTGCCGAATGAATCACATGCGCGAATTGCGGGTTTCACTCCTCCCCACGCCAGCACCCAACCGTACGCCTTGTACTGATAGCAGGCCTGTGTATGCGTGGGATATCGGTCGCAGGGTGCCGCACCTTTGCCGAGCATGAGCGAACTCGATGAGGCATTGAACAAGTATTCCATAAACGCTCCTGAGGCACATGAATCCGACGCATACTTTGTTTCGAGCATCTCGCATGATCGTATTGCCTCATCCATATCTTCAGGTGAAAAATATGCGAATGCATGACCGAGACCGTGCGTACAATAGCGCGGAAGCACCTCACTTGCGACTTCGGGGCGTTTACAAAGATCAAGCGCGGTCTCCTGAATGTGTTTCAAATAGGCTTCGGGGGTCTCGTCATTGATCACCCCACCAAGGGTATCGCTCTCGGTCTGGAACATTTCCATCATCGCGCCGTGGAAACAACCCTGAGTGCAGGTACCGCCGCATTGTCGTATCACCGCTGTAAAATTCGGATTCGCGTCGTAGATCGCGCGGCCAATTCCATGACCTTGTGAGTGACAGTTTCCAGCTGCGTTATACTCTTCGACTGCTTTGAGCAAGTCCGGAACGGCAAATCGTCGCATGTATTTTTCCGCGACCGCCTTTTGGCTCCACACGTCACCGACCGCATATTCTCTCTTAAAGTCTTCGATCGTCGGACCCTGCACGCAATTCCATACTGTGACACCGATCGTCGAAACGATAACTCCTGTCAAAAAGATGACTGACCCTTCGTATAGAATGTTCCGCATCCGGTTCATGGTGTCGATTGTGCGCTCAATGACGATTTCATGCTACTCATTCGATGCGATCGAATTTCTGAATGTCTGGAGCACATTCAAACAGATGTCACGATACGCCGGATCGACGGGATCACAGATAGTATCCGAGTCGTGTCCGTTATTACTATCGATGATCTTCAACAGTGCCCCGACGACACACTCCGCACGC
>JAGOTU010000053.1 GCA_018061585.1 Minisyncoccota bacterium
GGATACAGCGTAAGCAGATAGAAGTACGCAGCGAACACGATCACCATAGGCACCGCAGAGATGAGCGACAGTATCAGCGCTCCCTGCACCACACTCACCTCACCCACGTACGCATATATAGCTGCAGCACCCACGAAGCTCATGAGCGTAGAAATGATAAGGAGGCCGCCGATCTTGTTATGGATGCTGGATTCCGCCGGAACCTTACTGTTGCCGGTGAGGTACTCGTCGATGTAATTGACGAGCGCCAGGCAGAACACATGCCCTAATACGTAAGCGAGCCACATAGGACAACTATCACCTATTTTGATCCCGTCTGCACCTCGTCGGCGCATATTCCCACATTCGGAAGTATGTGAGAGTTTCTCGCGTCAGGATTGCGACTGGCACTTGTTCACTGCTTTGAACAGCTTAGATTTGTGTGTAGAGTGGCGGTGGAAAATGGGAGCAACCAAATGAGCAGGATCGTACAACTGAGCGGCACATTCGCTGAGCGACTTGCCACTGCAAACGCGCTAGAGGAGGGGCTTTTCTTCCTCGCGAGCGTAAGTAACACTCGCTTTCTCACGAAGCGACGCTGGTACCCCGATCGCTCGGAGAGTGATGTGATCGTGGTCAAAGGCTTGCAGAGGGTCATGGACCTGCAGCCGGGCGAAAAGGCCGGCGAGTTCATCTCCGACGGATATTGGTCGGCGGATTACATCGTGGTTCTCGATAAGCCGGACACCACGCTGTTCAATCTGACGTCCAAGGTGCCGGAATATCGTGCGGAAGCCGGACAAGCACACGGATGCCTCGTGATCGTCACGATCGCGATTGCATCACTGATCGTTCTCGCCGTTTCGCTCCTTGCGGGTCAAGGATGGTGGAGCGTGCTGTGGGCGTTCTTGGTTCAGGCAGTGGTCCTTGCAGGATTCATTCTGGAATACCCGGTAAAGGCCTGGTACGCGGCGGTACTCGGGTGGTGGTACGTGCGTGATGCGATCAAGAAGAATCGCGGCACACGCGAGCATTACCTTGAGCTCGTCACGCACCTGTCCGAATGTGACGACCCTGTCGCCCGTGACGTGAACAAACGAATCCTGAAACTGATCTGACGGTCACCCGACCGATCTAGTAATCACATACGGCGCGGAAATCCCGCGCCGCTTGTTTTTGTGCCGCTTTAACATTGGGTTCATAGGACATGTGTGAGTCTGGTCGGATGAAAGCACTCACATATCACGACACAACTGGTGTGCGCGCGGCATGGATTGAGAGTATTTTGTGGTTTTATGCATCTTCCATTCTTTCTGAATACCCCTCCCATGCTTAAGGAAATACGAGTACAAAAATACAAAGCCCGACATTACATCGGGCTTTGGTCCTTGTCGGACGAAGGATCGATTACGCGAGGGTAACCAGCACGTCGTTGGGCTTCAAACTTTCATGCGTTGGCATATACTTAACACCCCAATCGCCGTGCTGAATCCTCCAATAGAGCGCGGGTATGGCATCGTACGATGCATATTGCCCCTTACCATCAATGTGGTACCGCGTTCCCGCGAAGATGAACCGTGCACTGGATCGCATATCCATCATCTCTTCTGTCGCCGCCTGCGGCCGCTTGAGAAGAAAGTCGAGCACACAGGCATTTGCTGCGCGACGATGTTTCCAAGCGACGACACAAACACCTCCCTCGGTGCGTTCGGTGCCGAGCACCTTTTCCGCGCGAAGCAGCTTCACTACCCCGGGTTTCCACTCGATAATGCCCTGTCTCATGTGTTCCACAATCTTGTAGATCTCGGAATTGCGCGGATCTGCATCGCAATCCACCCGGTACACGAAGCTGGGATGCGATCCCCTGCATATCTGAATGACTTCGCTGAGCAAGGCGGCATCATCGGCCAAGCTGTTGAGATCCGACGGCTTACCATCGGCTTTCAACCACGCCTGTGCGAATTTATGCGCTAACCCAAGACCCTCAAATTTATCGCTCGTAAACATCTCGTGTCCTTTCTGTGCCTATCCGTAAGGATGTTGGCATCTGAGCAGGTCATATGACCACCGCCACTAAACCACAACCCCGCCTATTCTCAAACTGACCGTCGGGGTCAGTCCCTCAAATACGATATGCACATACACGCATCTGTCCCGGTCGGGACAGATGCGTGTATGTTGGGAACATCGGTACTTACTGCGGCTCTTCTTACATGGGTGCAAATCAAAACGGCGCAGGAAGCCTGCGCCGTTGCGATAGAAGGATCTGTGATCACTTGGACTTGAGTGACTGCATCACTTTGTGCGCGATGTCACTTCGCTTGGGCTTCTTCGCCGCAGCGGAGAGACCGTCTTCGACGATGTGCACGGTGCCGTACTTTAGCTTACGGTACGTCTTCGGCTCTTGGTCCGATGGCACCAGTTCCTCAAGACGCTCGTCGAGCTTCCACCAATTTCGCTCACTGATCCTATCGAGGTGTTCGGCGAACGGGCGGATTTTGTCGAGAAGAATGGTCCCCGATCGACGGTAGGAATGCTTGTCCTCACCCTCGGCCTTGGAGAACTCGTCCCATTCCGACACGATGACGATCTTGTTCTTCTTGTGCAGACTCGCGACCGCCCGCGTCAGCTGCTTGGTCGTATAGAATTCCCGAGCCACATGGAGTACCCGCGTCAGACTGACGCCGGCCTTTGCCCCGTTCTTGACGGTTGAACGTGTGATGCGAACCTGACGAATCGTCGCAATGACGAAGTCTTCGCAAGGTGGAAGTTCCGTAGTCATACCCGCTGTCCTTTCAGAAACTATGCTGCCGATATCGAACCATTCAGATAGGGTCGTGTCAAACACATACACCGCCGATCACATGGTAAAGGTACCCGACACCTTTTCAAGTAGAGATTGTAACGGGCATACGTGTCATCCTCTTTGAATTAGTCGAACGAGTTTCCAACGCGGTATAAGACTCCGTAGAATTGATGTCAGCTGTCAGCCGCATCATTCAGCGAAAAAATGACTGAGGTCGGTGGCACTACACCGCTCGCATCATAGCGGAGTTGATTCCGCTCGAATCGAACTGCGCAGAGTCAGACCGAAACAATGCGAGAAACCTACATCACGTCAATCCATAATTTTTTGCGCTTTTGCAAGCTGCAGTTGGATAGATGCGCTCATATTCTCCATTTTAATATTGGCCGCCTTTCGACGAAAGATTAACAGGGTTTCGTGCAAAAAAGATGGTGACGCCATCTCAACGCCTGCAAAATCAAGTATGATGTGACTATCATTGGACATGGGATCGAACACCTCGTGCGCCATAGGCCGAGTACTAAAAACTGCCCCGTGACTTGTCATCTGAATATGCATAGGTGTATTTATATATTCTGGACGTACTCCCTGTAAATAGGGTTGATCTCCTGGTCCAAGTCTATACGGAAAAATACTATTGTTCCAGGCCATGTCAGGTCTCCCAAACGTCGGCGCACTTCCTTCTTATGAGAATCCAAATAGTAATACCCACCGTCTGAAATCAGGATTAACTGTCCACCTTTATGCATTTTAGCCATAAGCGACAGGTAATAGAGTCCAATGCCACCGTTGTTCGTATATTGATAGTTAGGATGCTTAGCGAACGAGGGATTACACGATACTCGATGCTTCATCACTTCGCGTAACAAATCATGATCGCTCATGCTCTCATATTCCTCTCGAAGCGCTGGATTAGATAGGAGACTCGCTCGTATACCTTGTCCCATGTCGACAGCACAGACTGAGAGACGGTTCGAGTTATCCGCCTTCGCGCAAACAATCCCCGCCTCCGAAGAGTGCTCGGAGTGGTCGAATACATTGTTGAGAATCTCAAGTACATTGGAATAGACTTCACCCTGGAATTCATTGGCTGCATCGAGCATGTTTCCCATCGCCGCCTTATATATTTCCTCTGCTCGGGCGCCTTTCCAACCAGGCTCATTGTGTCGTCGAGGCGTAAAAGCTTCAAAATCGATGGGAACGTTTATATTGCTTTCGGTCGAGCGGCTACCGAAAAGCCCATCGTAGAAGCGTCGTTTTTTTAACACCTCTTGAATCTCCGGGGCAGAGGCAAGAATTTTCTCACATGGGAGATCCTGATAATGCCGGGCCAAGCGCCAAATGACTGCGCCGCTAAGCTCATGATACTCTTCCCCTTCGAGCTCAAGACTTATCGTCAATTTTTTCAGGGCTTCCTTATTTTCCTCAATGCGCTGAAATTTACGCAGCAAAGATTTTACCTGATGATGATGGGGACCGATATCGCGCTTCGTGATAGCAATATCGAGATTCATTGGGCCGTATTCTACCCTCTCATTTCAGTGATGAAAAGCGTTACGGAGAAACCGGGACTAAGTACGTCAGCATCCAAAATCTTGTGGTGTAATGGAGCACATGACCAAACAGCAACTAATGGAGGCGCTAATCATTCGCTACGAAGACAATGCCATTGCTGGCAAGAGCGCCAAGACCGCAGGCGTAGCTTACAGCACCGCCACAAAGCTCTTTACCCTCAAGTTCGGGAAGGACGAACACGATCTGCCCGCAAAGTTCCTAGCCGATCACCCGCAAGGCGGCGACGTGCTGGAGCAGAATATCAAAGCTTGGATTCGCGGATAAAGGAGCTGCTATCTAATGCGGAACTGCGATGGATTAATCTGACCCGTGCGAGAAATAATCGAGTGCATTACTGTGCCAAACAGAATACTGAACCCGATCATAAACAAAAAGCTGAAAGCCAAAATCCCAGCAGCGAATCCAAAACCAAATTTGAAGCCCGCTCCTACTCCAAAATCAGGTATACGAACGCTTGATTGCACATAGACTGGATTTTGGCGTGCTTCTGGATGAGGCTGTGCTTCCAACGGTCGCGGACTTTCCGGCGCCCTCGCAGCGCCCATATAGATGTTCTTACGCTGCATTTCAAGGCGCTTTTCTTCATCTGTAAGAGGCGCGATTAATGTTAATGATTTAAAGAATTTGCCAAGTGCCGTGTAAACAGGTTTGTACATAACGAGAGCTGTCAGAAGCGTCGCAGCTGCGAGCGCCAAAAGAATCGGCACGACAGGCTTGTTCAATAGATTATCGAGGAATGTAACCATACGATTAAACCCCCTTTCGGCTGGAGTAGGCGGCGAGGCCGGCGTACATGGTGAATGCGGCGGTGGTTAGGAACGCGAGGGTGCCCAGCTGCGCGTTGGGCATCGCGGCAGCAACCGCATTGATCGGAATGAGCCCCAATACGAGCGTGCCGAATCCGGCGCAAGCCGCGCCGGTGGTGTACGCATGATGCTCGTAGAGCGCGGGCCGCGTAAGGATCATGATCAGCAGCAGAATGAGCGCGAACTGCAGAGCCACGTATTGGATCGTGAGCAGCATGTATCCTGGTTCCACCTTGAACGTATCCCATCCCAGCGCCCCCGGGAGCGAGATCAAACCGACGACGAGCGATGCAAAAAACAGTGCCGCGATGAACACCCGGAGCAATCGGTCAAAAAATTTCCGGACCTCTGCCTCGCTAAATAGCTCGCGCTCACCTGTAAGCGCCATAACGCCGTTCGGAAACACGAACCGTCCGATGATTAGAATGATTCCGTAGATGGCAATGAATGCTGCGACGCCCCACACAGCTGAATGCGGGTAGAGCTGCGGTAAGAGCTTCTCGCCAAGCGGTGAAAGCGCGTAGGTGTACAAAAGCTCCGCAAAGAGCGCCGACACGAACAGCTCACGCAGCGACACCTTGGCACGAACGTAGTGTGCAAATAGATAGAACACAGTGGTCATTGCCGCCGCCTCTACGAGTCCGCCCACGAATACCCACTGAGACAATTCATCCGCCACGTCCACCTGGAAACCGAATATAAACACCCTGACGGCCTGCACGAGCAACAGCACGTGCGCCGCCACATACGCCACAAACACTGCCTTAACAAATTTTTTGATGGTGCCGAAATTCATGATGAAAGCGTATCAAATTCCCACACTCTCGCCATTCCCGATTTCCCCTTCACTATACCCCCCCTATTTGTGCACCCAATTAACCCGAACATATTCTCGCATTTCCCTACGGCTGAAGCCGAGGGACTTCGCTTGAGTTTATCCGTCCGCTTTAGCGGTACGGGAATGTGAGCCGGTCCGGCA
>JAGOTU010000054.1 GCA_018061585.1 Minisyncoccota bacterium
CCGCAAAGAACGCACGAAACCTTCGATATCGTGCGGCATTCGATTCAATTCGAGTCGATGTGATCAGAGGTGAGACCGTAGCGGCTGCGCTGAAAAGGCGGCAAAGATTATTTCCTAGTGTATGCGTTGAGATGATCAACGCCGGGGAGCAGACCGGCAACCTTGAGTCTTCGTTCGCATACATTGCTGAATTATATGAAGAACAGGTCGAGGATATAGCGCGTAACCTCACGATACTCATCGAGCCCGTTCTGATGGTTGTTATGGGTATAACTGTCGGATTTATCGCACTTTCCATAATCGCTCCAATATATGGGATCACGAACCAATTCAATGTGTAGACATTCAGGCTTTACGCTCGTAGAAATACTTCTAACGATCGCGCTATTCTCCGTTGTCATTGCGTTCACTATTTCGACGGACGTTGCAGGCTACCTCCGGTTTACTATCCGAGAAGAGCGCGATGTTCTTGTTTCGTTGCTGCAAAAAGCACGCATGGAGGCAGTTAATAACGTTCATATGACAGCGCATGGCGTAGCGATCCAGCCTCACGAGCATCCGGGAGAGTATGTGCTGTTTGAGGGGGAGCCATATGACAATCCCTCGCGCGATAGGTCAAGCGACCGGATCGTTCCATATCGTGAAGGCCTTGATATATCCGAGGTGGAGATCGTGTTTGAGCAATTGAGTGGGACGGTCCTCGACGTTCCCGGTGAACTCGAGATCATAATATCGGACCCGCAGTCCGGTGCTACGACGACCGTATCAGTAAATCATGAAGGACGTATATCTTGGTAATGCCGGTTTCAGTGTTCTGGAGATCGTCGTCGCGATGAGCTTTATTACCATTATCATCTCTGCAGCCGCATTGTCGGACTTTGGGGCACGATATTGGGTCATCGCAGCGCACGCGAACATGGGAGCATTGGATCTTGTGAATGAGGAATTTGAAATGCTACGCGCTGACACGGAATCTAACTTTTATGGAATAGAGACTCATGATGCACAGATGTCAGTAGGTGACGACTGTTCATTCGGAGGTCTGTGCTACTGGTCAGGGCATACTGTCGATGATATTTCCGAATGTCTAAAACGTGTCGAGGTGCGTGTGTCGTGGCAGGTGCAGGGATTCTCAACAAGCACGACGCAGCTAGTCAGTGCTATACCGTCGCCGCGGGAAGTAATTGCTCGGGGTGGCGATTGTGAACTAAGCGCGCCGCTGGGCGACTGGGATGACATTAGGATCGAGCGAGTTGCTCCCGTCGCGCTGAGCGCACAGTTCACCGAGATCGATGCTCTTGATGACAACATATACGCATCATCCAATAGGCCTCCTTACCTTTGGACTTTTTACACGAAAGGTCCATCGGGGAGTGATCTGCGTAGGATTAATTTCGATAACGGTTTTACACTCCCATCTCCCTCAAACTCCATCGACGTCGTTCGAAATAATTTCACGGGACGCACCTACGCATTCATGTCGCAGACTACGACTACTCCTCAGTTTCTTATAGTCGATGTCACCGACATTATGCAGCCCACGATCGTCACCGTGGTGCAGCTCCAAGGTTCGCACCGTCCAACCGGATCATTTCCGCAGATATGGATGATGCGCGTTTTCAAGGATAGGCTCTACGTATTTACCAGAGAAACAGCCGGTTATGAATTCCATATTCTAAACATCTCTTCGCTCGAAACTCCTGTTGAAGTCGGTTCCGGATTCGAACTGAATAGGACCGTGAACGAAGTGATAGTGCGTGAACAGAAGGTTGGAAATGCCGTGCGGCGATATGTTTACTTAGCTGCCAAGAGCGGGCTTAAGGAGGTAGCAGTATTGGATGTCACAAACGATATCATACGTGAAGTCGGTGTTGTCAATCTGCCGGGAAGTCAGGATATGAGAAGCGGGTATATTTCCGGAAACACACTGTATGTAGGGCGTGATTCGAGTGCATCGGGACCGGAACTATACGCATTTAACATAGCGGATCCGCTCGATCTGGCGTCGAGTTCGCCGATTACCGCCGAGATAGGGAGCGGCGTTATCTCAATTAAGCGCACAGGAAATCTGCTATTTCTCGGCACGAATACGCGAATTGAACGCTGGCAGACTGAACCCTTCTATAGAGTTTCGACCGTGGCGATCACGGGACTCATTCCGCGTTCTCTAGAATTGCGAGCCGGACGCGTTTTTGCCGCCGCAGCTGGCGGATTGTATGAACTACATGATGACTGATTCATTCAATAGAAATCAGGGGTTCACGCTTATAGAAGCCGTCGTATACATCGGGCTGTTCAGTATTGCGATCGGCGGCACTTTAGTATGTGCGTATCAGATCTTGGAGAACAGTGGACGCAACCGGATCGCGGTGGCGGCGGTGGAGGAGGGGATGTTTATTCGAAAGAAGGTGGAATGGGCGCTCGCCGATGCTGACACCGCAAGTGTGTCAGCGGACAGAAGGACGATCGCTATTGTTGGTCCCGGCTCCTTGGCAACATTCCATTTCGATGGTCGAGACATCACGTTTGCGAGAGGAGTACATGACCCTCTGATATTGAACGCCTCGTCGTTTCCGGTAGAGGATCTCACGTTTACATATACACCCTCTGGCGGCGGTTTGCCACCATCAGTCAAAATGGAATACCGAATTCGAACTATGAGTTACACACTGATGCGTTATCTGCGTGAATAGTATGTTTCGTTCATGTAGCAAACTTCGGTCGCTGCGCGCTCAGCTTCATCAGGAGCGGGGATACATTGCGATCATGTCGAGTATCGTGATTGGAATATTCCTGATCGCTTGTATAGCTACCGGAAGTATGTCGGGGTGGCACGCTCGATTTACTGTTCTACAAACAGAAACGAAGGAACAAAGTGGATTGTTGGCGCGTGGATGTGCCGCCACCGCACTTTCTCTGATCATGTCCGAACGCGGCTATGTGGGAGGTGTCACATCGAGTGAAATGATCGGCAGTGTAGAAGGGGAGTGTTACATCTTTCCTATAGCTACGTCGACGTTACCGAACGGAAGCTCAGTGGTGGATGTGCGTGTGAGGGCACGTGTCGCAGATACTTTCACAAATATATTGCTGACGACACAACTAACGAATATGGAGCTCGACGATACGCAAAGTATGGATCAGATCGATCTCGGATTTCCGGAGATTTCCACCGTCTCCGTACAGGAAATGCCGAATTGACAAATACACATGATACGATTTCATCAATTAACAAATAGTCATATGTCGTGAGTATATTAATATGAAAGCAATTCATTCCCGTGTTCGAGGCTTTACTTTAATCGAAATACTTGTCGTTATCGGCATCATAGCGATCTTAGCCGCGATCGTTATCATCGCTATTAATCCGGCAAGACAATTTGCGCAGGCGCGCAATTCGCAGCGTGTGGCGAACGTAAATGCGATTTTGAATGCCATAGGCCAAAATATGGCAGACAATAAAGGGGTGTTCATGTGCGCAGGCGCTGCATATGCGCTCCCCACGACTGGGACCGTGATCCAGAGTGGTGCATCGGGTGCCGATATTGCTCCGTGCATAGTACCGACATATATATCGGCACTCCCGGTAGATCCGAAGACTGGAACGTACACAAATGCGACCTCCTATAACACCGGTTACACGGTCGAGACGGCAGGCGGACGCATTACCGTTTCCGCTCCTCAGTCCGCTCTCGAAGATGCCGCGACTACGACGGTTTCAGTCACCCGATAGGTACTATCAGATACAACACAACCGCTATATATAGATACACGTATCTGTCCCGGTCGGGACAGATACGTGTATCCGTTCTCGCCAGGTTTTTCCATCAAAAATATGGGACAAATGGAAACAGATGTACGTTCCGCTCGGCGTAAAGCATATTTGCAGGATGCCGTACTCGGAGTGCTCGCTGTGTCGGGTGTAATTGCCTGGGCAATGATAGCGCCGAACACACTACAGCTGCTCAGGTGGGTAGGACCGAATCGTTCGCGTTTTAGCGAGCGGGCTAAATCTGCCGCAGGAAGACTTGTCGCAAAAGGGTATGCCAGATTTGAAGAGCGTGACGGAAAGAAGTATGTTCGGATAACGCCGGCAGGTACCCTTTTTTTGGACAGGCAAATGCTGCAGATGCAAATTCTGAAATCGGGACAAGTAGTTAAGCGTTGGGATGGGAAATGGCGCATGGTTGTTTTCGACATCCCTGAAAGACGGTCAGGTATCCGCAAGAGACTGCGAAGGCTCATGATCGACATAGGTTTTATTCGTGTACAGAACAGTGTATGGATGTATCCGTATGACTGCGAAGATTTGGTCGCACTTATCAAAGCGGAGCTTCGCGTTGGCAAGGATATTTTGTATGCGATCGTAGATAAAGTGGAGAACGATAGATGGTTGCGGAGCAAATTTAGACTCAAGTAGAATACACGTATCTGTCCCGACCGGGACAGATACGTGTATTTTTGAAATCGAGCAAATCTATGAGATTGAGTTATGAGCTTGAGTCGATCAGGTTGAGTAGTTCGTCGATCACGCCTTCTGTGTCCTCGGGATTCGCTACCGAGCGCGCCTGTATTCCGGTCACAAGCACGACCTCGTCGTTGCCGCCCGGATACAGCGCATCGCCCACATACAATAGTTCTGACGGCGTCGTCTTTAAATAGTCTGCGAACCACCGCACACCGTAGGATTTATTGGTGTCCTTGCGTGTAAAGTCGATGGTCGAAGCGCCACCGATCAAAATATCGAATTCCGGTAGCCGATCGCGGAGCACGCGGGCGATGCGCAAACGCTTTTCTGATGTAGGGTCCCATGTTGCTTTCACATCCGCCGGCGCCTCCTGTCCGACGGCGGTAAATGCGATCTGTGCTTCGCGATCGATGATCCGCTCGCCATACACCGGGGCCGAGCTCAGCTCTTCGAACTCGCCAAGCGCGGTATTTAGGGCGTCTTTGATCTTGGCGCGCTCTTCGTCATTCATTAAGTGACTGTAGATGTTCTTCCACGCGTGACCTTCGTACATAAAGCACTGTGATGAGCTGTTGGGGAACAGGACCAGATTCGTGGGCTCCTTCGGAAGGTGAGTCACCACGTCGTTGATTATCCGGTCGAAGCCCGCACCGGTCATGATGGCGACCGGCAGATGGGCCTGGAGAGCCGTTAAACGGTCCAGCATGCCCGGTTCCGGGGCCTGAAAGCTTATGGCAAGGGTCTCGTCGAGATCAAAAATAACAGCCTTCGGGAGTTGCATGTGCTAGAGCGTAACATACGCAACATGCAGCAATGCACAGGTGGGGGCCAGGATACGGGCGCGCGCAGTGCTAGAATTACACCATACAAAACGAAATCATGAAGCCCCGCATTCTGATGTTCGGGTGGGAATTTCCGCCGTTTAATAGCGGTGGTTTGGGCGTTGCATGCCAAGGACTTACAAAGTCGCTCTCTGAGCGTGGATTCAAGGTTACGTTCGTGATGCCACGCAAGCTCGCGGTCTCTACGCCGCATGCACGCATGATCTTTGCCGAGGGGAACGACATAAAGATCCGCTCAGTCGATTCCGTGCTCGAACCATACATGACAAGCAAATCGTACCTGCGCGACCGGGTTCTTGAGGGGAGTACGATCTACGGCGGTGATCTGTTCGAGGAAGTCGAGCGTTACAAAATGATGGGTGCAGAAATAGCGCGTGAAGAAGAATTCGACATTATCTACGCGCACGACTGGCTTTCGTTCGGTGCGGGTGTTGAGGCCAAATACGCTACGGGTAAGCCGCTCATCGTGCATGTGCACGCCACCGAGTTCGATCGCTGCGGCGGGCCCAACGTGAACCCGCACGTCTACCATGTAGAAAAGTGGGGCATGGAAGAGGCGGACCGTGTGATCGCGGTCTCTGAGCTCACACGTCAGATCATCATCAAGGAATACGGCATCAGCCCCGACAAAGTGCGTGTGGTGCACAACGGTATCGACGACAGCACCAAGCCTG
>JAGOTU010000055.1 GCA_018061585.1 Minisyncoccota bacterium
ATCCGCATCTGCGCCCCGGCGATCGGACCCATCGGCTGCAGCACAGGGATGGATGCGTCTTTCACCAAAAAATACATCGCTATGCCGGCGATGATCAATACGAGGCTTCCGAAAAAGGTCGCCGGTCTCATGGATGAAAGTGTATCACTGGCGATTACACACAGTGTTCGCAATACGTGAAATCCGTCGTACCATAGAGATACTCATATATGGATACTTCTATACCGACCTCTGTGCTCTTACTGGACGACGAACAACTGTTGCTCGATCTGTATGTAGACGGTTTTAAAAGCGCCGGCTACGCTCCTGTCGCATTCACGTCGGGAAACGACGCTCTCGAGACATTACGATCGGCTCCGGCGCCGCGCGTTATCCTGTTCGATATCCATATGCCGGACATGAACGGGTTTGAATTCCTAGAAGCGGTGAAAAAGGAGGGACTTGCGCCTGAGTCACTCATGATCGCGCTCACCAACGAGTCGAAGGAAGAGGACACGAAACGCATCATGGATCTGGGCGCGAGCGGGCACTTTGTGAAGTCCCAGCTGTCCCCGAAGGATCTGGTGGGTGCGGTGCAGGGTTTGTTGGAGAAGCCCGCGGCGTAACCATTCAAATACCCAATTCGAGGCAGCGGCACATTTGCCGCTGTTTTCGTGTATGTGGAGCAAATGAATATCAATAATAATATATTGACAAACGATAAATGTAGGAATAGGCTGAGAGGACATCAATAAATTATTTATTTTATGCATCGAGTACCAACGTATTTTTTACGCCTCGTTATCCTCGCGCTCAGCTTAGGAGTTTTGGCGCTGTGTATCTTTGGGCTCCCGTCGATCTTACATGGCGCCTCTGCGGAGTTCCCGTACGCAAGCCGAGCCGTCTTTCTCATCGTGATGGGTATCTACATGACGACCATACCGTTCTATATCGCACTGTGGCAGATGATGCGATTGCTCAGCAATATCGACAGCAATAATGCGTTCTCGGAATCATCTGTGCAGGCGCTCCGCGTCATCAAATACTGTGCGGCGGCGATCGCCGGGTTCTACATGGCTTTCGTTCCCCTCCTCTTCCCTATTGCCGACGCTGATGATGCTCCGGGCCTGATACTTATCGGATTCGGTATCGCCTGCGCACCTGTGGCAACCGCTATCTTTGCGGCGATCCTCCAGAAGCTGATGCAGACCGGAATGGAACTTAGGTCTGAGGTCGAACTCACCGTCTAATTGTATGGCTATAACGATAAACATAGACGTGATGCTCGCAAAACGAAAAATGAGTGTGACCGAACTCACAGAGAGAGTCGGCATTACGATGGCAAACATATCCGTCCTTAAGAACGGCAAGGCCAAAGCCATCCGGTTCTCAACGCTTGAAGCGATCTGCAAAGCACTCGACTGTCAGCCCGGCGATATATTGGAATATACGAAGTAGGCGTATGAAAAAATTCTCTACAATTGTTTTGCAAGTAGCGGTCGTTGCATTCGGATCGATCGTACTTGCACTCATGTTGTGGGAACCCCAGAACGAAGGGCGTAATGTGAACGCCACGCAGTTCCAGATCTACTTCAACGACCCGTTCCTCGCATATGCATATGCCTCGTCTATCGCGTACTTCGTCGGCGTGTATCAGGCATTTCGATTGCTCGGTTACGTGCGGAGCGACCAGATCCCTGCTGCTGCGCGTGCTGCGCGGATCATCAAGCGTTGTGCGACCGCGCTTGTCGCACTTATCGCCGCACCGATCGCATTACTGTTCGTCGTGCGTCCACCGGAAGAAGACATAGCTGGCGGTGTTGCCATGGGACTGTTCTTCATCCTTATGTCGGTCTTCGTCGCTATCGGCGCAGGTATCTTCGAAAAGAAACTACAGAAAGGTTCGTGAGGACGGATCCGGTTATGAATGAGACAGTGTATCGACGGCTTTTGCCATTTCTCCCATTTCGTCAGATCGCATAGCGAGGACCCTCGTGCGGGCTGCACCTATCTCCAAAATACCGTTCACAGGCATAGCGCCGCTGTTCTTATCTCTGTCGAGCGAAATGCCGAGAAAATCGAGCCCAACGCAAATACGTTCGCGGATGACGGAAGATCGTTCGCCGATAGTCCCCGTAAGAACCAGTGTGTCCACGCCTCCGAGGATCGCAGCATAGGCGCCTATGAATTTTCGGATGCGATATACAAATGTATCGAGTGCGAGCACGGCACCTGCATCCCCCGAGGATTCGAGTTCCAAAAGCGCTCGTACGTCGCCGGTTTTTCCGCTTAACCCGAGGAGTCCGCACTCCGTGTAGAGATACTGTTCAAGCTCATCAAGAGTGAGATTTTTTCCGCGTGCGATATGCATCAGAGCACCGGCGTCGATATCGCCGGCCCGTGTTGCCATCACCAACCCCTCGAGCGGAGAAAAACCCATCGATGTATCGATGCACGCGCCGTCTTTCACCGCAGCAATACTGACGCCGCTCCCGAGGTGACATATGATCACCTTTTCTGAATGCGCTCCGTGGCGTTGCAGATTTTGCATAGCGGACGCGAATGAAAAGCCGTGATAACCAAAACGCGCAACATCGAACGCCCTCGATGTTTCCTTGTCGATGGCATACGAGCGGGTGTGTTCAGGGAGCTGCGCATGGAACGCACTGTCTGACAGTCCGAATACGGGTGTATCCGGAAAGCGAGCAGTGATCGCATGCAATTCAGTGAGTATCGGACCGATATGTAACGGCTCCTCCGAGCGTAACTGTTCGAGCTTCGCGATATATGTCGTATCAATTTTTTTATGCTCCTGGAAAAACGTCCCGGGGGCAACGATGCGCAATCCGATAGCAGTGATATCGTCCGGTCCCGATATGAGGGAGCGCGATGTTATCTCTATTAGCGATCGCGCAAGTGAACGAACGAATTCTGCCTCATCGATCGGCGTACTGTGGAGCCCCTCGTCGTCAGAGATGGTCACCTGATACGATCCCCCTGCGTGCTCAAAGTGCAGGGACAGGATAGCTTGAGCGTCGTCGAACAATGCATATTTCTTTGAAGCCGAGCCGATATTCGCGATAAAGTATTTGCTCATAGTTATTCTCGGGTGGAGTCGTTATGCCATCGCCACTCTCGTATCTCCTGCATGTCCTCGCCGTGTTCCTGAATATATGCACGGTGTTCAATGAGTTTTTCCTGCGCCATCTTCTTCAGGTACGCGCCCTTTGACCCGAGGTGCGGGAGTCGGTCGACCACGTCCATCGCCAGATGATACCGATCCATCTCATTGAGCACCGTCATGTCGAATGAGGTCGTGATCGTGCCCTCCTCTTTATATCCGCGCACGTGTATGTTCTCGTGATTCGTACGTCGGTATGTAAGACGATGAATGAGCCACGGGTACCCATGGAATGCGAATATCACCGGCTTATCCTTGGTAAAGATCGTATCAAAATCCGTGTCGCTCAAACCGTGCGGATGCTCCGTGCTCGGTTCCAGCTTTGCCAGGTCGACAACATTGACCATGCGGATCTTCAGCTCAGGTATATGTTCCCGTAAGATCGTGATCGCGGCGAGGATCTCCAGCGTCGGCACATCACCTGAACTCACCATAACGACATCCGGGTCCTCTCCCTGATCATTGCTTGCCCACGACCAGATACTGAGGCCCTCTGTGCAATGCGTGACGGCCTCCTCCATCGTGAGCCACTGCGGCGCCTGATACTTTCCCGCGACGATCACATTCACATAGTGTCTGCTTCGCAGACAATGATCGGCGACAGAAAGCAGACAGTTGGCGTCCGGCGGAAGGTACACACGCACGATCTCGGACTTTTTGTTTAGCACAATATCGAGAAAGCCCGGATCTTGGTGTGTGAATCCGTTGTGTGCCTGCTGCCAGACATGTGATGCGAGCAGGTAATTCAGCGACGCGAGCTTTCGTCGCCACGGTGATTCGCGTGTTACCTTGAGCCACTTGGCGTGCTGGTTAAACATCGAGTCCACGATATGAATGAACGCCTCGTAACTATTGAAAAGACCGTGTCGCCCGGTGAGCAGATATCCTTCAAGCCATCCTTGGCATTGGTGCTCGCTCAGCATTTCCATGACAGAACCGTCTGCCGCGAGTAGTTCGTCGTTCGGATATTCTCGTGCGTTCCACTGACGCTTCGTTACGTCGAACACGGGGTTCAAACGGTTCGAAAGCGTTTCATCCGGTCCGAATATTCTGAAGTTCCGCGGCTGTTGATTCTGCTGAATGGTGTCACGAAGGTATTCCCCGAGCACATGCGTATCCGCGGCGTATACCGCTCCCGGCGTCGGAACGTCGACGGCGTACTCCTTGAAATCGGTAAGATTCAGATCCTTGAGAAGCAGTCCCCCGTTGGCGTGGGGATTCGCTCCCATGCGTCGCTCGCCCTTTGGCGCGAGCTCCGCGAGATCTTCACGAAATCGTCCGTCGTCGTCAAAGAGTTCTTCGGGTCGGTATGACCTCATCCACTGCTCAAGGAGTGCGATGTTCCTCGGATGCTCCCGATCCACGATTATCGGCACCTGATGTGAGCGGAACGAATTCTCTACCGGTAAGCCGTCTACTTCTTTCGGACCGGTCCATCCTTTGGGGGACGCGAGCACGATCATCGGCCATCGCGGGCGCGACGAATCATTGTTGTCTCTGGCGTTGCGTTGAATACGTTGTATGTCGCCGATCGCCTTGTCGAGTGTCGAAGCCATTTTCTGATGCATGTCCTCGGGCTCGTCGCCTTCGACGAAATACGGCGTCCACCCGTACCCCCTAAGAAGTTGCTCGAGTTCTTCGCGCTCTATGCGTGCAAGGATCGTCGGGTTGGCGATCTTGTACCCGTTCAGGTGCAGGATGGGAAGCACGGCACCATCTGATATCGGATTGAGAAATTTGTTCGAGTGCCACGACGTCGCAAGCGGACCGGTCTCCGCTTCCCCGTCGCCGACGACACACGCGACGACCAGGTCGGGATTATCGAACACTGCCCCGAACGAGTGGCTCAATGAATATCCGAGCTCGCCGCCTTCGTGAATCGATCCCGGACATTCGGGCGAGACGTGGCTCGGTATACCCCCCGGAAAAGAGAATTGCTTGAATAGTTTTTTGAGTCCCGCCTCGTCCTGACTTATGTTCGGATATATTTCGCTGTACGTTCCTTCGAGATACGTGTTTGCGACGAGCGCAGGGCCACCATGTCCCGGACCGGACACATAGATCATGTTCAAGTCCCTCGCCTTAATGACGCGATTGAGGTGTGCGTATATAAAGTTCTGCCCGGGCGTTGTGCCCCAATGGCCAAGCAAGATCGGTTTTACGTGAGAGAGTTCGAGCGGCTTCTTGAGAAGCGGATTATCGTATAAATAGATCTGACCGACAGATAGATAATTCGCCGCGCGCCAGTACGCATCGATCTTATAGAGCTCATCGCTCTGTAGCGGCTTTTCATGATGCGATGACATCTACTTATTATAACTCGCAGATCAAACGGCTTAGAGATGCGAGAACTGCGCCCGCGAGGAGTGCGTGACGCGGCCATTGTGAAAAATATTTGCGGAGCGGGATTCGGTCAAGCGCTCGAAATCTTGCCGTCGCAATATTTCTCAGCCTGACCACGCTCACCCATCCGGCACGAGGGAGGGATTCGCCCAAGAACACTTTTCTGCGCCGTCGCGCATAAAAGTTTCTCGGGCCTGGTTTTGCGCGAGAGGGAGGGATTCGGTCAAGCGCTCGAAAAGTTCTCGTCAGAACTTTTCTCCGCCTGACCACGCTCGCCCATCCCCGTGTGCTCACGGGGCCCCAGGGCTCGCCTTCGAATCCCTCCCGATCTCTCGGGACAAAAGAAAACAGCGCCTCGACGGCGCTTTTTTCTTTTGTTGCGGAGAGGGAGGGATTCGAACCCT
>JAGOTU010000056.1:0-1649 GCA_018061585.1 Minisyncoccota bacterium
GATGCGGGAACGTCGGAAACCGCAGGCGTCATACAGGGCGATGCAGATCCGACTTGCGCGGAGATCGCGCGCGTGTTCACCCCGGTTCCGGGTGGCGTCGGGCCTATCGCCGTTGCGATGATCTTCAAAAACATCCTCGATCTGAAACAGCGCAGCTAACCACAGGAACCCTCCAAGACCACTCATTCGAAGCGCCCGCACCGATATACTGATGATATGGTCGAGAGCACGATAAGCGTCCAGACGCTCGGTATCGGTGTGGCAGCGTTCGTTGCAACGCTTGCCGCGGCATTTTTGTACATAAATGCGTCAAAAGAACGCTCTGCACGAGCGTTTGCTGACGCAATGGTCGGAGCTGCGGTCTGGGGGTGGTTCGGGTTCTCTTCGGCTATCGCAGCGGAACACGCCAACATGGAGCTTGCGCGCGAAATGCGCATACTTTCGTTCGTGGGCAATGTGCTTTTGACGGCACTGTTCGTGCGGTTTGCGGTCATCTACAGAACCGAGCTTGTGCCGCTGCAGCGCGTCGAGCGACTCACACACCAGATAGTTTCTTTGTGTGCTGCGGCATTCGTAACGCTTTTAATGATGGATCTCTTTGTGGGTACTACCACAGTCGTGGGAGTGTTCTACCAAGGGGCTGTGACGCCGATCCGTGGACCGTTCTTCGATATATTTGTGTTGTATTACTGCGTAGCGATCGTCGTGATCTACCTGCTGATGCGCGTGCGTGTCGCACAAGAGACCGGACCCTCACATCGGGGGCACGTGATATTACTCGCTGCGATGACGTTCGGATCGAGTGCGGGGATCGCCGGCTACGCGGCATGGTACGAACTGTACTCACCGATCCTTACCGGTATCCGCGCGCTTGCCGTACCATCACTAAGCTTCAGCGCATTCTATGCGATGAGTACACACAAGATCTTCAACGTGCGCGTTGCGGCGGCGAACGCGTTTGTGTTCGCCATCTGGACGTTCCTATTCTTTCGCATTCTGTTGAACGGATCCTTAGCGGATTCGATAGCGGATATAATGCTGCTCGCTGCGCTCATACTGCTGGGTATCCTTCTCATTAGAAGTTTCAATCTGGAGCTCGAGGGCAGGCTTCGCGTAGAGCGAGCCGAGAAAGAGCGGGCGATAGAGCAGTCGAAAGCGGAGTTCATATCGATCGCAGCTCACCAGCTTCGCACGCCGCTTGCAGGTATACGATGGTCATTCAGCGTGCTTGAATCGGCTAAGAGCGGAATGACAAAGGAGCAGCAGGACTTGATCCGCCAGGCAAGCGCACGAACCAAAGATGTCGTCGAACGCGTGAATGAAATGCTTCGCGCCGCACGCCTGTCGGCCGGAGAAGGATTCACATTCGCGCTCTCGCCCGCCGACATTCGTCCGATCGTCAAAGAGTCCGTTGATCTCTTTGAAGGAGCAGCCGCAACACGGAATCTGAAGCTCACGGTCACACTACCCCGTAAGGTGCTCACGGCACGTATCGATCGAGACAAGTTCGCGATGGCGATACAAAATCTAGTCGACAACGCGATCAAGTATACGAAGACGGGTGCGGTAGCTGTTTCTGCGATCCAGGAAAACGACCGCATTTTCATTCGGGTGGCCGATACAGGCATCGGTATCACAAGTGATGACCG
>JAGOTU010000056.1:1749-5887 GCA_018061585.1 Minisyncoccota bacterium
AAAATCTAGTCGACAACGCGATCAAGTATACGAAGACGGGTGCGGTAGCTGTTTCTGCGATCCAGGAAAACGACCGCATTTTCATTCGGGTGGCCGATACAGGCATCGGTATCACAAGTGATGACCGCTCACACTTGTTCGACAAGTTCTATCGTTCACCGGATGCGACAAAAATGTATACCGACGGCTCCGGTCTCGGACTGTTCATCGTGAAAAAGATCATTGATGCACACGGCGGAGAGGTGGAGATCGAGTCGATCTCGGGTACGGGAAGCACCTTTACGATCAACATTCCGGCTCTTACGTAGGGGTTTATCCCCAAAATACGGCTTAAAAAGGCGCTTTTTAACCCTTTCTTTTTAAGCGCGACTGCGTATACTGAAGCCCCATGACCGGCAGACGTGTTTCAGCAGTGATCATCCTCGCGCTAGGCGCGCTTTTGGGATGGTACGTGTACCACTTGCAGGTGACCGGGCAGAAGACTTTTAAACTCGGCCTCGATCTATCAGGCGGCACGCAACTCGTGTATCGGGCAGATCTCTCGGCACTTCCGGAAGCGGACCAAGGAGAATCGATGGAGGCTCTGCGCGACACCATCGAGCGACGCGTGAACGCATTCGGCGTCTCCGAACCGATCGTGCAGACCCAGACATCCAGCGCGCTTGCAGAACAAAGGGAAGAACGGCTCATCGTCGAGCTCCCGGGCGTTACCGACACGCAGAAAGCGATCGACCTCATCGGTCAAACTCCGGTTCTAGAGTTCCGCATGTTGAAAGAGGGCGCTGAACCGACTGCATTGAACGCGACGAATACGGACGAATTCTTTGAGCCGGCAGCCATCACGGGTAAAGATCTGGCGAGTGCACAGCTGCAGTTCCAGGGAGGCACCGGTCAGGTATCACAGCCGGTCGTTGTATTGAACTTTAATGCTGAGGGATCCGACACATTCGCCCGCATTACGCGAGAGAATGTCGGTCGCTCTTTCGGAATATTCCTCGACGGCATCGCGATCTCAGTACCGGTCATCCGTGAAGAGATCCCGGGAGGCACCGCGGTCATTTCCGGAAGCTTCACTCCTGAGGGTGCCAAGGAACTCGCACGAAATCTGAACTACGGAGCCCTCCCGGTCCCGATCGATCTTATTTCCACGCAGACCGTTTCCGGAACACTCGGTGATCTTGCTGTTGCACAGGGCTTGAAGGCAAGCATCTGGGGCTTTCTCGCGGTCGCGCTCTTCATGATCGTCTGGTATCGCCTTCCGGGCATAATCGCTGTGGTCGCGTTGTCGGTCTACTTGGTATTGAACCTCGCGATCTTCATGTTCATTCCGGTCACTATCACTGCGGCGGGCATCGCCGGTCTCATCCTTTCTATCGGTATGGCGGTGGACGCGAATATCCTGATCTTCGAACGCATGAAGGAGGAAATGCGTGCCGGCAAAACGACCGACGATGCAATTCGAGAAGGATTCTCACGTGCCTGGCTGTCGATCCGCGACTCAAACTTCTCCTCGTTCATCACAGCAGTAATCCTGTTCTGGCTCGGCACCGCGCTGATCAAGGGCTTCGCGCTCGTCTTTTTCATCGGTGTTGCGGTCTCTATGTTCACCGCGATCACCGTATCCCGAACACTTTTGATGTCGCTCGGAGTGAATGCCAAGAAGGGAATTGGACGATTCTTATTCGGTAGCGGCATAAAGTACTAGTATGTTCGTTGTACAACACAGGAACCTTTTCTTTGCTTTTACCGGATTTCTTATCCTGGCATCGATCATTTCGGTTGCGGTATTTGGGTTGAAACTTGGTACAGATTTTACCGGGGGTACACTCGCAGAAGTAACCTATCCGGGAGATCGTCCTGAAGCCGCACTTGTTCAGGAAGCGCTCGACGGCTCCGGCCTCTCGGGATATTCACTTCGCGAAACCGGCAAGAATGGTTATGCGCTGCGCGCGGGGAATTTGACGGATATCCAACGCGCATCGCTCCCGGAACTCCTCTCGGGCGGAGACGCATACCGCGGCACTCTCACTCAGCAAAGCGAGGTGGGTCCGACGATCGGTGCGGAGCTCAAGAATAAATCGATCGTCGCAATGGCGGTGGTGCTGTTGTGCATCCTGCTTTTCATTGCGTTCGCATTTCGCCACGTCTCTGAACCGATCTCTTCGTGGACCTACGGTCTCATTGCGATCGTGACCTTGATACACGACGTGATCATCCCGCTCGGTGCATATGCGGTGTTCGGATATTTATGGGGCGCGCAGGTAGATACGCTTTTCGTTACGGCACTCCTTACTATCCTCGGTTTCTCGATCCATGACACGATTGTGGTGTTCGACCGAACGCGCGAGAACCTGCATATAAATCATGAGAAGGGGAGACGCGAGGATTTCTCCGAGACCGCCGGACGCTCGCTGAGTCAGACCATGGTTCGTTCGATCAACACATCCGTCACTGTCGTATTCTCGCTCGTCATGTTGTATATTTTTGGTCCGGAATCGACGAAGTACTTCGCGCTCACGCTTCTTATCGGTATGGTCGCGGGAACGTACTCATCGATCTTCTTCGCAACGCCTCTACTTGTTGCTTGGGAAAAATGGAGACGTAATTCAAAGTAGTATTTTAAGCCTCCCGGTATTCTCGGGGACTCAGGCCGTCGAAGCTTCGACGAGCCATCGCCTGATTCTCCGGGGTCTCGCCCGGCAAGGCATTGCCGAGGCGGGAGGAGAAGTGGCGCCGCACCAAGTAAGCTACTCAAGATTAAAATCAAAACGCCGGTCATGTGACCGGCGTTTTCGTATTGTCTGCGGGCTCGATTCGCAGACACAGCATGAGTTCGATGAGGATCGCTCGGATGAACTTCGAGCGCTTCGTGAGTGCCGCGAGACGTTCCAGATCTTCGATCTGAATGCTGACGTTTTGCTCCGTTCCGTCGATCTGCAGTCGTTCCACCAGTTGGAGCGCCGCGTTGCGGTGCCTTCGATACATCCTGCGGGCGCTTTCGCGAGCCGCAGGATCGTGACGTGCGTCACCCATAATTTCAGGCATTCGCATCAAAACGCAGTACGGAAGTCGTCGAGCACGAGTGCCGGATGCCGCCCTTTGCGCACGTCCCCGAGTGCCGACTGATATCGCGGATCGCCTTCGTAATTCGGTCCCCACAGGCCGAGCATGGCTTGGTGGTATTCGCCGAGTCGTGCTTTTGCCCTGTCTTCAGGCTGCTCTGCATGCATCTGTTGCATTGGTTTCTCCTGCAGGTGTGCGGTTTCGGTCACGGTTAACCCCGGTGTTCGAACGAACGTCGAGCCTTTTGCTCTCATTACGAGCCCCACTTCTTGCTGTAAAGAACGCGCAGCGGTTGGTACCACTGGCCGGATCAAGTGATCCGGAGTCTGTTTCGAACGGGTTCGATGCAGATTCCGAGGCACTTTAAACAAAAACCCCCGCTTTGGGCGGGGGCTTCTGGTGTTTGTTTCGGTTTTAGTTATTTCTGAACCGTTGCATACGCCAAAGCCCCCTGTTTCCAGAAGCTAAAGAAATACGCAAACGCTGCAATGACTGTTCGATTCATTACGTCTGAGAATACGCCTGCACAAAATTCTGTCAAGAATTTGCGTTGACTTGGTATCGCGACAGGAATACCATTTACATGCTCATACAGAAAAAGAGGACCGAGCATGAAAGACGCGACACTGCCGGCTGATGCCGGAATAGGGAGTAACGACAGGGATGCGCTTGCTCGTGCGGAGCGAGTGGACAGGGGAGGTCGGCGGGACCGCAGGGTACAGCCGCCGCCTACGTCGCCGGCGATCAAGTCGCCGATGACACAAAAGGGGTAAGCCCGAATTTCTAAGCAGTGTATACGTGCGTTCGGGGCTATCGCATCGTGCGATGGCCCCAATTCTTTTTCCGTTTTTCTTGACAGTTACCGCACTCGCGCTATTCTCAGGAAATGACTCACAAGCAGTGCAAGCGCGTCGCACTTGATCTCCTCCTTCGACGGGTGGAGGCTTCGCTTGTGTCCAGAAACTAAATATCCGGATACAGACAAGGCCTTCACCCGAAACGGTGAGGGCCTTGTTCTTTGTAAAGGTGTATAGAGGAAATAGATCCCAAGGAGACTGCAGAATGGTGTTGCTAC
>JAGOTU010000057.1 GCA_018061585.1 Minisyncoccota bacterium
TCCACCACATATTCAAGATCTTTCAATCCTGTGCATTTCCGCTTGCGGCGACGCTATTACTTGTTATTGTTCGTCCCGCTGCATGGTTTGTGCAGTTCTGCAGAACCGAAAGAGGATCTTTACAATGAAACGCATCACGTTGCTTCTCGCAGCGGCTGCCGCTGCGATCTCGTTTTCCATGCCCGTCGCCGCCGAAGAGCTCGATACTCCGCGCATGACGCGCCAGGCACGCGCCACCAGCGGCGTGAGCTGGGTCGCGCTCGCTGCGAGCCCGCAGGGTCGCGTCTTCCGCTCCGACATGGCCGGCTCCGAAGAAGCGGCTCGCGGCCTCGCGATGAACGAATGCGAGCGCAAGACCGCGCGAACCTGCGACACGACGATCAGTGTTCCCTGGGATTGGGACGTGCACGTCGTGAAGTGCGCCGGTCCGAGGGTCTTCATGGGCGCCTCTGCCGAGGGCAATGCCCGCGGCTACGCCTTCTGGAAGGCGCAGAATGCCGGCTACGGCGGCTGTTCGACCATCGCGACCTATTGATCTATCGGCATCGTTCGAGAACGCGCGCCGCAGGAAATTCCTGCGGCGCGTTTTTTATTTCTCATAAATGTGGTCCTATATATTTTGCTCTTGATACCCTCTGTAACGGCGGTATCATGCGGCACGCCTCTCATGCATCACGCACAGAGGAACTGATCTTTGGAGTTTTCAAATGAAATTGGGTAAGAGAATATTGTTCGCTTTGGCCCTCTTCTTTGCCGCGATCTCGGGACCCTCTCCCGCGTTCGCCGATGAGGCGGAGATCAAGATCCAGTCGAACGCCGAATACAAGGTCCACCTCAAATTCTTTTCGAAAAGCTATAGCCGTGTTTGGCCTGCGCCGCCGAACGTGTGGGTGCTGGACGACTATTCGACGAAGACCTTCAGCCTCGCCTGCGCCAGCGGCGAAAGGATCTGTTACGGCGCCTGGGAAGTGGGCGGAACGGGATACTGGGGCGTCGGTCGAAATGGTACAAGCGGATGCGCCGCGTGCTGCATCACATGCGGTGCAGGTCCGTACAAGACCATGGTTTTGGATGAGGCCGACGGGGACTGATCTCGATCGATATCGACGCAACAAATACGCCACAGATGTTCTGTGGCGTATTCCTTTTTGTCGAACGTCTTCTTGTGTTAGGATAGGCGCCGTTCAAACTGCTCATTGAGGTGCTCTATGATTCGATTCGTTCTGATCGCGGTCGCGCTTTGCGTTGCCACGCCCGCAGGCAGTCGCGCCGGGGACGGGGTCATCTCTTCGGCGTTCGATGTAGCATCAAGACAATACGCCATCGAGCGCGGGATTCCCGCACGACTTGTAGCTCAAGGGTCACAGACAACCACCGTGGCTCTCGAGGAGGCGCCGACGTCTCGATGGGATCCGACATGGGGCTCGTACCCCACATTCGTTGCAGATGTTCTGTACACGCTCGGGGACTCGAATGCCGAATACGTCGGACAAGGGCGGGTGCGCGTTACGTATGGACCCCGCAAAGTCCTTGTCGACACCCTGCAGCGTTTCAGTGCAGAGCTCGAAAATCGGGGACTGCATTTGCAGCTTCACATGCTCAGTCGAGACCTTTCGTCCAACGGCAATGTTCGAGGTGACGCCAACAGCGACCATCTCATCGGGCTTGCCGCAGACGGACGGGTCGTTGTGGCGACGTGCGGGAAAGGAGTGATGTGCGATGCGCGAAATCATCTTGCGCAGAATCCGCTTGAAGTCCAGCTTCGCATTATCCTTGCAGCAACTGCAGCCGGGGCGCAGCAGATCAACATGTACGGAGCATTCCAGAGTGGTCAGGGTCAGTGGATACACATCGGGGTAAGTCCGTTCCGAAACGGCGGCCCCGGTGAATTGCTCGGCTCTGCGCGCGCAGATGGTACAAGGCGCATCGGATACGGCAGTGCCCAAAAAGGGTCTGTCGGCGCGCTGTCACCGCAGGCGAGGGGATACGTCGGTTCTGACGGTACTCGGATGGAGGTAGCATTCCGAAAACTGCTTCACAATGCGCCGCCCCTCGGATACGAGGCGATCTACAATGCCATTCGCGACCGCAATCTCGATTGGATCGGTGACGTAATGGATTAGGCGCGGCCATATCGTGAGACCGGCACGAACAGGGCCGCAAGCACCACGCTTGCGGCCCTATTTTCTTACCCATTCGGTATCTATCATTTGTCTCGTAAAACCGCGCTAAAAACGTATAATGGGCGGATGAATTACAGGGTGCACGGCGGGAAGGTCCTATCGGGCACCGTACAGACCAATATCTCCAAGAATGCAGCTGTTGCGATGCTTGCTGCAACGCTTCTCAATAAAGGAGAGACGGTCCTCAAGCGCATGCCGCGCATCGAAGAAGTGAAGCGTCTCATCGAGGTCATGGAATCCATCGGTGTCACTATCGTCTGGGATGCGAGCGGGGATATGCGCATTACGCCTCCTGTGCAGATCGACCTCGCTCATATCAATCACGAGGCAGCGTCGCGTACGCGCTCTATTGCTATGTTCATCGCGCCGCTCGCACACTTGTTCAAGTCGTTCGACCTGCCGGCACCGAAGGGCTGCAATCTTGGCAAACGAAGTCTCGGTGCGCATATCGATGCGCTCGCGCAGCTTGGTATCGAAGTCACCGGCAACGAAGAGACCCATTCGTATCACGTAGAAGTTCGTGATCTGAAACCCGCAGAGATAATCATGTTCGAAGCGTCGGACACCGGTACAGAAAACGTATTGATGGCAGCAGCAAAAGTGCCCGGTGTGTCGACCATTAAATTCGCGAGCGCGAATTACATGGTGCAGGATCTCTGCGTATTCCTGCAGCACTGCGGGGTCAAGGTAGATGGCATCGGGACCGCGACACTCGTGGTGCACGGACTTTCTGAAATTAATGCCGAAATACACGGACACCCGAGCGAGGACCCGATCGAATCGATGTTCTTCGTGGCGCTTGCCGCAACGACCAAGTCACAGCTCACGATCACACGATGCCCGATCGACTTTCTGGAGCTCGAGATGTATACGCTCAAGCAAATGGGCCTCAAATACGAATTCGGCGAACGCTACGCATCAGAGAACGGGCACACGGTCTTGCGGGACATCACGGTGTATCCGTCCGAACTTGTTGCCGCTCCCGAAAAAATTCATGCGCGTCCGTATCCGGGCATCAACATGGATAATTTACCGTTCTTCGTACCCGTTGCCACACAGGCAAAGGGGCACACGCTCATTCACGACTGGGTCTATGACGGTCGCGCGCACTACTATTTGGAAATGAATCATCTGGGGGCGAACATCGAACTGCTCGACCAACATCGCGCGGTCGTGAAGGGTCCGACAAAACTCCATCCTGCGCACATCGAAGCTCCGCCCGCGCTCCGTCCCGCAACGCTTATTCTGATCGGCATGCTCGCAGCAGAAGGCGAATCCATGCTCTATAACGTGTATCCGATCAATCGTGGCTACGAGAATCTGCACGAACGATTGCGCGCACTCGGTGCTGATATCGAGGCAATTGAAGTATAAATATATGGCTCTGGAAGACCTCTGGAAGAAAAGCAGAGCAGACAGGATAACGGATCCGGCGATCCAGGCGGAGTTGGACGCGGAGAAAACGCGTGTTTTTGAATCACTCGGCAAGCTCGGAAATCAGGCGAAAGAAACTACGAGTGCGATCATATACAACTCGGTGGTACGGCCTCACGTAAAAATTAAGACAGGTAAAAAGACATGGGAGCACAATCCCGCCAAACAAGTTTCTGACGGTGCCGTGGATTCAACCGTTCAGACAGTCGTGCTTGTGGGGCGTGTGCTCATGAGTGCCGGGCGGGTCGCAAAATACGGAGTGCGCAAAGCGCTCGCGATTTAATATGGATACAGAACAGAATGCCATCAATGCGGCGGTAGAAGAAGCGATCCTCATGAACGCGGATGCGTTCATTGCTGCGGACGCTTCTATTGATCTGATCATGGCATGGGCCGAACAGGAATTGTCCGAGCGTGAGCATGCCATTACTGACGCCGGTGGCGGTGTAGAGGAGTTCAAGAAAGCTGCGGCAGAAATAGAGGCAGAGGTCGCGAAACGTCTCCATGCGCTCGAGCTTGAGACGCGGCAGAAATTTCCCGAGACTCCGGAAGTGTAGTTGTGCCGGCACGACGCACTGGCTATAGTGGCGTTCGGAAACGAAAGGACCGACCATGACCGAAGAGATCATTGTATTGGCGTCAGGCTCCATAACAGGCGGCGGATCCGGATTCGAAAAACTTGTCGAGCACTTCAACTTCGGCGATAGACCCGCGCGGGTCGTGGGCGTCGTCAGTAATGTGCTCGGCGGCGGTGTTGAGAGTCGGGCAACGAGACTCGGCATTCCGTTCATGCACCTCCCGAACGCGGAGTGCACCGTCGAGGGCTACCGTAGGATCGCCCCGTATTTTGGCGTATCGAATCCGTGGTACGCATGCTCCGGATGGCTCCGCCTTGTATTGGGATTGCCCTACGGGCGCGGATTCAATATCCATCCTGCGCTGTTGTGCCTGCTCAAGGGCCGCTTCGGCGGACCGGGTAAGTACGGGCATTTCGTGCACGAGGACGTGAAGCGGGCGTTCGATGAAGGACTTATTGATCACTCCGGATTCACGATGCACTTTCTCGGAGACGAATACGACAGGGGCCGCGCGTTCGCGGAATACTGGGTCAAGATCCACCATCATATGAGTGCCGACGATATCGGTGCTGCGGTAAATGCCGAGGAACACAGGCTTCAGCCGATGCTCACCGAGCTTGTGGTGACTCGGCAGATCCGTCTCGAAGGCGACCGCCTGATCGTGCCCAAGGATTACGAATACCTCCCGTTCTCGTCATAATGCTCCCATTGCCCCTCACCGCACTCTGTGGTGAGGGGATCCGTTTTATGGCGCTCATACGGCTTTTTATCTATAGTCGCAATAGGACAACCGAGGATCATTGATACAACCAGAACTGGGGAACATGAATGTGCGGACTGGTCGGGGTTATTCGAGGTAGGAAGGCAGCAGAGCTCGTTGCCATCGGACTCCATCACAATCAACATCGCGCGGTCGATGCCGCCGGTATCGTGTCGTCGAACGGCCGATATCTCTTCCGTGAACGCGGGCAGGGTATCGTGCGCAATGCGTTCGACGCCGACATGCTCGACCGCTTGCACGGTATGTCTGCGATCGGTCATATCCGGTACGCGACATCGGGCAAAGAAGAGGACGACAAGAAGTACGACAACGTACAGCCGATCCTCGGACACTTCCACGGTGTGCAGATCGCGCTCGCACACAACGGTAATCTTACGAATGTCGATGAGCTCGCGAGACATGTCTCGCCCGCGGAACTTACGACTACGACCGATACCGAGTACATCCTGCGACTGATCGAACGGGAGAAGTCGCACGACATCGAGCATGCGCTCAAGAATGTGCTCGCTATGCTGAAGGGGAGCTTTGAACTTCTCATTTTGATGCCGGATAGAATGATCGCCGTACGGGATCCGCAAGGTAATCATCCGCTCTCGATCGGGAAGGCCGACGAGACATACTTCATTTCGTCGGAGACCTGTGCGTATCCGAGCGTCGGTGCGACATATCTCGGCGAGATCGATCCGGGCACGTTCCTAACCATGATGGAGAGCGGGGAATTCCGCACCACCGTCTACGCTGAACCGAAGAAGAAGCAATGCGTGTTCGAGCTTGTGTACTATGCGCATCCTGCAAGCAATGTATTCGGTCATAGTGTCGGCCGATTCCGTCAACAGCTCGGAAGACGACTGGAGTCCGAGTTGGGTGTGCCCGAAGCGGATATCGTGCTGGGTA